>JAYSWW010000301.1:0-4026 GCA_043717805.1 Ferruginibacter sp. | reverse complement strand
AATTACCTGCACCATTTAACAATGCACAAAATATCAATGGCATAACTGATGCAAACCAGGTTGACTTTTTAAGGAACGTATTGTTGTATCATGTACTTGGAGCAGAAGTGTATAGTAACCAGGTTGCTTCCGGTAGAAGCAATGTTGTAACCATTAAACCAAGAGGTGCAACCAATGACAATAGCATTTATCTGTCTAAAACTTTTGGATTGATTCGTATCAATGGACAGTCTACTGTAATTTACCCTAATATCAATGCTAACAATGGTGTTATACACGTTATCAATAAAATATTGCTGTTCCCTTCAAGTAATATTGCCCAGATAGCCATTGCTGATCCGGCAAATTTTTCTACACTGGTAGCAGCACTTGTTAAAACAAACCTGGCAGGAGTATTTTTGGGTGAAGGAGATTTTACTGTATTTGCTCCAACCAATACCGCTTTTGCAAAACTACCGGCTCCATTCAACAATGCAGCTAATATT
Source organism: Ferruginibacter sp. (assembly GCA_043717805.1). Lineage (GTDB taxonomy): Bacteria > Bacteroidota > Bacteroidia > Chitinophagales > Chitinophagaceae > Ferruginibacter. Next base: position 3,541 of record JAYSWW010000301.1, on the reverse strand, counting down.
GGAAACATAACAAACCAGGCAGATATTGATGCATTGGCCAATATCCTTAAATACCATGTTACCGGAAACCGTTATTTTACATGGGACCTTGGAATTCTTGCCAAAATTGAAACACTTGCCAGTCCTGCTTCTAATAAACTAACAACTATACTTGGGTTTAATACAGGCTGGGTAAAAGGAAAAGGAAATAATAATTTCTCTCAAATAAACCCCGGAGATATTCTTGCCACAAATGGTGTAATTCATGTAATTGGAGATGTTTTGATTCCATGATCCTGTTTTAAGAATTGATCCTTATTTTTTGAATAAAAATCCAAATATCTCTGTAGGGATGTTTGGATTTTTTTATTTCCAACAGTTTTTATAGAAAACCGGGCATTTAATGTATAAACATCAGTTAAACAGGTAAATATTGCCTATTTAATTAAAATTTCTATCTCCACATTTACCCCCTCAAGATAAATTCATTATTTTTAGCAGTCAAAAACATAACTGTTGAAAAAGAAAATTTGCTTTTTAGCCTTTATTACATTCTCATTGTTCTTAAAAGCTCAAACATTTTCATGGTCTGGTACTACCTATATCATGGACAATCAAACTGTTAGCATCCCAATTATTGTCTCTGGGGTGCCTGCCGTTATTGATACAAATTATGGCATTGCACATATATGTATGAATATTACCCATTCATATGAAAGTGATCTTGTCATTAAACTTATTTCTCCTACTGGTACAACAGTAACTTTGATACAAAATATTGGTGGTGCGGGTAATGATTTTATCGGCACATGTGTAGGCATGGATGGCACTGCTTTTACAAATGCCCAGCCGCCCTATTCGGGTATATTTTTTCCTGTAGGTGATGTAAGCTCTTTTAACAATGGCCAAAACCCCAATGGTACCTGGCAATTGGAAGTAAGTGATGTTGCCGCACCTGACACCGGTTCAGTGCATATTGTAAGCATCGAATTTACCAATAACCCACCCCGGCAGATCGCCAGTAGTGGAAGTGGTGCTCCTGTAGGAACATATGTATGCGCAACTTGTGTTTTGCCTGCAGGTGCAACAACAGGCGATTTGTTACCAGATATGACAGCTTCGGCACGTGAGATCTTACTCAACCACAATGAACAACCCGGATTTTTATACATATCAAATGCCACACCTAATATCGGTTACGGACCATTGGATATTTATGGAATTGACTCTTGCTTTTGTGGTACAACGCATGTTCCCTGTAATACCGTTTGTCCGAATGGATTGGTTATTGAACACGTTGTTAAACAAAGGGTCTATCAGAAGTTTACAGGAAAAGACACTTTAGGTTTTTATGACCGTTTTGCGGGGAAAATGACCTTTCATTCTACCCATGGGCACCTTCATGTTGATAACTGGGCAAATTATACATTGCGAACTCCAACATCAAATCCCGATGCCAGAACATGGCCGATCGTGGCCGCAGGAACCAAACAAAGTTTTTGCCTTATTAACCTGGGCACCTGCAGTGGTGCTCCAGGCGAATGTGTAGACAACAATGGAAATACAATCCTTACTTCTCCCAACAATAATTTGGGCTGGCATACAGGCTGCGGATTGAACCAGGGAATTTATCCGGGTAATTATGATGTTTACAGCGTTAATTTAAATGACCCCATCCCTTTGCAAAATGTATGTAACGGAAATTATTATATAGTTTCTATTACAGACCCGGATAATAATTTTCTGGAAAGCGATGAAAATAACAACTGGATAGCAGTTCCCATTACGTTGACGCAACAAAGTGTTTCACCAATAATTACCCCCGGAGGCGCTACAACGATATGCCAGGGAGGAAGTGTTACACTAACATCCAGTACTGAAACCAATTATCTGTGGTCTACCGGTGAAACAACGCAATCTATTGTTGTTACCCAGGGAGGAACCTATACTGTTTCTACCAATTGTGGTTTGTCAACTGCTGTATCATCACCAATAACCGTAACTGTTATTCCAACAAATTCTGTTGCATCAGTTACAATTGCCATAACCAATGGCAGTAATCCAACCTGCCCCGGTGTATCACAGGTTTTCACAGCAACACCTGTTAATGGAGGAAACCCGGTTTACCAATGGAAAATAAATGGAGTGAATGTAGGGACTAACAGTGCCAGCTATTCGACTTCGTCCTTGATCAACGGTGATGTTGCAAGTTGTGTAATGACTTCAAATATCAGTTGCATTGCTGTACCACAGGTAACTTCCAATACCATTACAATGATAGTAAATCATGCAGTAAATCCATCTGTTGGAATTTCCCAAACAACGGGTACCAACCCTATTTGCCCAGGTCAAACTGCCACATTTACTGCAACTATTTCCGATGGAAACAATCCTACTTTTCAATGGAAACTGAATGGCTCCAACACAGGTTCGAATACCAATACTTTTACCAATTCAGGTTTAACAAACGGACAAGCTGTTCGTTGTGATATTTCTGCTACGGCTACGTGCCCAACATTACCAAAACTTGGGCTTGGCACAGCTTTAAATGATTACAGGAGTGATCTTGGAGCAGCTTATCCTACTTATTATGGAAATGGCAGGCAACAATACCTGGTACGGGCTTCAGAATTAAATGCATTGGGAATTTCGGCAGGGTATATCAGTTCTTTAAGTTTCAATGTTGGGGGAACCATCGGCGACCCTGTTACATTGAACGGGTACAGCATTAAAATTGCTCAAACTTCTGTAACATCAATGACAACAAGTTTCCAGGCACCTGTTTTCACAACAGTTTTCGGACCGGTAAATTATACACCAACTTTGAATTCAACCAACACACATATTTTTTCAAGTTCATTCTTATGGAATGGTACTTCAAACCTGATCATTGACATTTGTTTCTCAAACCAGATCGTAGGAAATGCTGCTTACCAGACTTATCAAACAACAACCGCATTTGTTTCTACAACCTACTACCAGGCAGATGGAACCGGTGGTGCAGGAGCATGCACCAAAACAACCGGAATAACAGGCTCTGTAAGACCCAACATGACATTTACTCATAAAGCTATAAAGACTACCAGTTCCAATACAATTTCCATGGCGGTGAATGATAACAATATATACACTTTTACGGGTTCGGGAAACTGGAGTGACGCTTTTAACTGGAGCAATAACATCATTCCGCCACCTATTCTGCCGGCCTGTTCACAAATCATCATTGATCCGCCTGCAGGTGAGGAATGTATTTTAAATACAACACAAACGGTTTCCCCTGGAGCCAAAATAACGATCATGACCGATAAAAAATTCAGGATCCCCGGAAATCTTGTGATGCAGGAATAACAACGCTTGATGGTTTAAAACAAATCTATGATCCATAGCATGTGAAAGCAGGTTATGGATTTTTTCATGATTGAAAACCATAGAGGTTGATTTCAATTCGAAAGAAAATAATAAATGACAATTAATAAGGTTGATTTTTATAAAACAGCTCATGCAATGATGAAATATAATAACTTTATGATCACCTCTGCGATTAAATACAAACCTTTAAAAA
>JAYSWW010000031.1:0-5972 GCA_043717805.1 Ferruginibacter sp. | reverse complement strand
CCATTACCCGTTGCTGATACTACCCGTCATGCAGATTATAAATTCAAAGACAGTGTGGTGATATCTGCAAGCGATAAGTATAAAGACAATATTGGATTCAGGAAAACTTTCCTGGGTGCCAATTACCGAAAAGTATGGGGAACAGCAATAACGTTGAAGGAGTTTAATATCAGAAAAGAAAAAGGAGGCATGACCATTAAAAGCATGGGAGGCGGACAACAAACAAAATCATTGAAACTAACGGATAAGAATGGGACAGAATGGTCTCTGCGGTCTGTAGATAAGGATCCGGAAAAAGCGTTGCCTGCTAATTTGAAAGGTACGCTTGCACAGGGGATCCTGCAGGATATGATTTCTGCCAGTCATCCTTACGCACCTGTTGTTGTAGCTGAACTTGCAAAAGCAGTTGGTGTTATCACAGCCGATCCTGAATTTTTTTTTGTACCCAATGATCCGGCATTGGGTCAATATCGTGGCACATTTGCAAATACAGTTATGTTATTGGAGAACCGGGATCCGGGTGTTGGTTTTGTGGATACTAAAAGTACCAGTAAAGTGATCAATAAAATGCTGGAAGATAATGACCATCACATTGACCAGGAAAAAGTTTTAAATGCCAGGTTACTGGATATGTTGATAGCCGATTGGGACAGGCATGCTGACCAATGGAGGTGGGGAACATCAGATACCGGGAAAGGAAAATTGTATTATCCAATACCCAGAGACCGTGACCAGGCATTTTTTAATTCAGATGGACTCCTTCTATGGTATTTATCAAAAAGAGAATTGCCCTATTTACAGGGATTCAAAAAACGGATCAGGAATATTTATGGATTGAATTATAAAGAAAGGGATTTTGACCGCTTCTTTATGAATAACCTGGATGAGTCATCATGGAAACATATCACTGAAAAATTTCAAAAACAACTTACAGATGAAGTTATTCAACATGCTGTAAGTAAATTTCCCGCAGCAATTGCTGCACCGGATGTGAAACTAGTTGCAGATAAGCTAAAAAGCAGGAGAGAGAATTTGGGAAAAAATGCGCTGCGGTATTATAAATTTATTTCCAGGATCGTGTCTGTCCCGGGTAGTAACAAAGCTGAATATTTTCACTTTACAAAAGATTCAAGCGGGCTGCACCTCATGGTATATAAAAAAATTGATGATACAGATTCTGCTTCCATCATGTATAACAGGATATTTGATGATAAAATAACACGGGAGATCAGGTTATATGGATTGAATGGGAATGATAAATTTGAAATTGATGATGATGTTAAATCAAAAATAAGATTGCGGATCATTGGAGGGAAAGGCAGTGATACTTTTAACCTGAAAGGAAACATCCGGAACAAGATTTATGATCTTCGTTCAGAAAAGAATGCAACCATAAACCTAAGGAGAACAAAAATGAAATTTTCATTGAACCCGGCTGTCAATGAATACAAGCAAATTGAATTTCAATATACAAGGAAAAGGTTTCCGCAGATCAACCTGGGATATAATGAAGAGGATAAATTACTTGTTGGAATTGGCTTTTCACGCAGAACATATAGTTTCAGAAAAGATCCTTTTGCAACCGATCAAAAACTAGTTACCTTGTTTGCACCTGTTGAAGGGGCTTACCAGGTTAAATATTCGGGCGTTTTCAATAATATTCTGTTCAATAAAGACATTGTTATTCAGTCACAACTCGTTAATCCAACACTGAATAATTTTTTTGGATTGGGCAATGAATCAGTTTTTGATAAATCAAAACAACTGCAATATTACCGTGTACGTTTTAAGTATTTTGAAACCAATATATTCCTGAGGTATAGATACAATCATGTTTTCTATTTCTCAATAGGCCCAAGTTACTACCATTACTGGAGCAAGTTTAAGGATAATGATAAACGTATATTGGGTAACCCGGTTATACTTGGTTCAGATTCAGCAGGAATTTACGGCGTAAAACAATTTCTCGGAGGTAAAGCCAGGATCGATATCAGTTATATTAACAACGAAATTTTTCCAACACGCGGAATTACATGGTTTACAGAATTTACTTCAATGCGTGGATTCAATAGTAATACACATGCACTTACCAAGTTAACATCCGACATGGCTATTTATGCAAGCCTAAATGATCATGCAAGGCTGGGAGCTGTAATTCGATTGGGTGGGGGAAATATTTTTAGCAAGCATTTTGAATATTTTCAGGCTTTGAATATAGGTGGCAACGATTACTTAAGAGGTTACCGGAAAAACAGGTTTTCAGGTTCCTCGTTGGCTTATGCAAGTGCAGAATTAAGACTGAAATTAATCAAGTCTCAGTCTTATATACTGCCCGGAGATGTAGGTATGATGGGATTTTATGATATTGGAAAAGTTTGGCAAAGGGGAGAAACCTCCAAAAAATGGCACAGTGATTATGGAGGAGGGTTGTATTACATCCCTTATAATCTATTAATGATTTCATGTACTGTAGCATTCTCTCCTGAAGACAGGTTATTCAATTTTTCTTTGGGAACAAAATTCAAACTTACTTTTTAAGCATCAACGATGGATTCAAACAATTTATATAAAAAAACGGAACAGCATGTTAGCACTTTGTTCAATGATAATAAAAAACCAACACTGGTATTTCATAACCTTGAACATACCCAATCGGTAGTTAAACGGACCAAAGAAATTGCAGGTCATTATTATCTCAGTGAAACTGATATGATGGTAGTTTACATTGCTGCATGGTTTCATGATACAGGTTACCTGTTTACAGATCCCGAACACCATGAAGAGAAAAGTGTAGAGCTCATGAAGGAATTTATGAAAATCCACACAAATGATGACAATCTTATAAAAATGATTGCTGATTGTATTATGGCATCGCGTCCACCAAGAGTGCATGATAGCTTATTAAAGGAGATCATTTGTGATGCAGATACATATCACTTTGGGACAAAGGATTTCAGCGATTTCGATAAAAAAGTACGGGAAGAATACAATTTGAATGGGATGGTTTTGAATGAAACAGAATGGGATTCTATGACATCAGAATTATTAAATGAACATCGGTTTTATACAAAATATTGTAAGGATCTCCTTGAAAAAAGAAAGCAGAAAAATATGAAAAAATTAAAGAAAAAGTATAATGAAAATGAGAAAACAGAAGAATTTAATAATCTTGCTGATCTTGAAAAAGATAAGTCGGGCCTAATGACGAAGGGCATTCAAACCATGCTTCGTATGACTTCCGGGAATCATCTTCGCCTGAGCGATATGGCAGATAGCAAGGCTAATATTCTTATTTCAGTGAACTCAATTATTATATCAGTAATCTTAGGTGTGCTTTTACGGAAATTGGAAGAGGTGCCATATTTAGCCATACCCACACTTATATTCCTGGTAGTTTCACTTACAACAATAGTGATTTCTATCATTGCTACACGCCCCAGATTGGGAGCCGGCACTTTTACCAGGCAGGAAATTCATGATAAAAATACAAACTTGCTATTTTTCGGAAATTTCTATAAAACTTCTTTTGAAGAATATAACCTTGCTATGAGGGTAATGATGGTAGATACAGATTATTTATACGGATCACTTATCAAGGATATTTATACGTTGGGTTCTGTACTGGGCAGAAAATACAGATTGGTAAGGCTTGCCTATAATGTTTTCATGATTGGGATTATTCTTTCTGTAATTGCATTTGCTTTAGCAGTTTTCATATTTCATTCTACGGCTCCAGCTACTGCAATAATAACGCCCGGTAGTGGTTCTCCTTTCTAATAAAAAATATATGTTTTATAACAGGGATCTTAGTTGGTTGGGATTTAATTTCAGGGTATTGGAAGAAGCAATGGACAAAAATGTTGCTTTATTTGAAAGGATGAAATTTCTTTCGATATTCTCAAGTAATCTTGATGAGTTCTTTAGGGTAAGGTATCCGGCAATCATTGCTTTAAGCAGGTTGAAAGAAAGAACCAGGTTAAAGGCCAGCATAGAGATGAGTGTTGAAATAGCTGAAAAAATTCAAAAGGAAATATACAGTCAGCTTGAATTATTTGGAAAAATACTTACACAGGAAATAATTCCTGAGTTAAAGGAAAATGGGATTGTTTTCTATTATGATTTAACTATATGTCAAGAGCATATACTTGAAATAAAAGAGATATTCCTGTCAAGTGTACTGGCTTTCATTCAACCGATATTGTTGGAAAATAATGGTAAACCTTTTTTTATACCTGAAAACAATCAACTGTATTTCGTAGTCACTTTAAAAGAAGTAGACCATGTTACTTTAAAACACTTTATTGTTAATATCCCTTCTGATAAAATTAAAAGGTTTTATACGTTAACCCCTTTGGATGGAGTTCAATATATAATATTTCTTGATGACATTATCAGAGAAAATCTTGCAATTATATTTCCAAAACTGGAGATAATAAGTGTTTATAGTATCAAGTTTAACAGAGATGCTGAACTGAATCTGAGTGACGAATACAGCGGCAACTTATTAAACAAGATAGAAAAGCTACTTAAGAAAAGAGAGTTTGGTTTGCCCTCACGCTTTTTGTATGATAAAATTATGCCACAAAATATTCAATTATATCTGGCTTCAGTATTTTCTGTAATATATGAAGATATGTTTGCAGGAGGAAGGTATCATCAGCTTGCTGACCTGTCTGATTTTCCTTTTACTGATAAAAGTCTTCTTTTCGATAAATTTATTCCACTTGGGATTGAAAATATTATCGGTAGCGGTGATATTTTTAATTTGCTGGAAAAGCAGGATGTGTTATTACACCTGCCATATCATTCTTACAATCCATTGTTAACTTTCTTTAATCAGGCGGCCGTTGATTCAGCTGTTACAGATATATATATTACTCTTTACCGGCTTGCTGCAGATTCACACATAGTTAATGCATTGATCAGTGCTGCAAAGAATGGTAAAAATGTAGTTGTTTTTATAGAATTGAAAGCAAGGTTTGATGAGGCCAATAATATCAGATGGAGCAGGATCATGAAGGGAGCTGGTATTAAACTTAAGTATAGCCTTCCTCAAATAAAAATACATTCAAAGATAGCACTGGTTAAGAAAAAAACCGACGGACGTGAATTTTCTTTTGCAATACTAAGTACCGGAAATTTTAACGAGCAAACCGCCAGGTATTATTCAGATCACGTATTGATGACTTCCAATTTATCGATCATTAAGGAATTACAGATATTATTTAAATATTTGATTAGGGGGCGAAATGAAATAGGTGAATCAAAAATTGTATTTAAAGAATTATTGGTTTCACAATTCAATATGGTAAATGAGTTTGAGAGGCTAGTGGGTCTTGAAATAAAAAAATTGAGTGAAGGCAAGCCAGCAAGGATCAGGATCAAAGTAAATAACCTGGAAGAACCCGGAATGATTAATTTATTGTACAAAGCTGGTAAAGCAGGTGTTCAGGTAGAATTGATGGTCAGGAGCATTTGTTGCCTGGTTTCAGACAAAGATGGAATAAATGGAAACATAAAGGTAAGGCGGATTGTTGACCGGTTTTTGGAGCACTCCCGTTTATTTATTTTCGGAAGGGGAGAGGATCAACTTGTAATCATGGGTTCAGCTGATTTGATGACAAGGAATCTGTATCACAGGATTGAGGTATGTTTCCCCGTATCTGATCCGTCAGCCAAAAGAGAATTAGTGGATTATTTTGAAATGCAATGGGCAGATAATAGCAAAGCAGTTCAACAAATGCAGAATGACCAATACCAAAGAGTGGAAATTATAAACGGGCAAATTATAAATGCTCAAAAAAGTATTTATCAATACCTGAAAGAAAAGTAATGAAAAATTTAACTTCAACATATTCAGTTTTTTCAAGGGTAGGTAAATACAGGATGCGGACAATACTTTACATAGCTGTTTTCTGGACACTTATTGATATTGTAGCTGTTTGGTTGTTTAAAGAAAGTCATATAAACAG
>JAYSWW010000004.1:0-6264 GCA_043717805.1 Ferruginibacter sp. | reverse complement strand
AATTGTTCACTTCCCTTCAGGGAAAGATTGATGGTGAAATCAGTGGAAACCTGTGTTGAAGATTCCATTGTAATTTTTACGGGGCAACTCACACCTGTACCTAACCAACTGATATCAGGCAGCCCGGTTTCAAAACCAACAATACTGTCATTCCATTTCAATTGAAGGCTTTCACCAATACCTTTAAAATCTGTTATCCCCAGGCACAAAATTGCTTCATCAAAATGCAGGTTTTGAATGGCAACCGGAAGTTTGTCCGGTTTCAACGGAGAGAATTTACCGGAAATTTTCAGGCTGCTGTTATACACCGGAACCTGGAAAATACTCCGGTGTTTTATTTGTGGTGAAATTTTTCCATCAACCAATAATTCATCAGGTAACAGGTAAAGATTTCTTTTTTGCAAGGTGGGTGTATTAGCAGAATTCTTTACTTCAACATAATAAGGTACAGATAAAAACGGCCCGGTAATGGTTTGGGCACCGGCCCATTTACTACTCACTTCATGAACCACTTCATTTCTGCGTGTCTCACGGTCTTTGATCAAAAACATGATAAAGAATGTAGGGATCAGCAATGCAAGGCTTAAAAAGCCTATAAAGGCAGCTTTGATGATCAACTTGTTCTTTTGCCAGAAACTTTCAGGTTGTTGTGTGTCCATTTTATATTAGTTTAAAAGTGCTTTGTTTTTCAAAGTATATATTCAAAAAAAATCATTTACTCATTTTTATCATCTTTTCCAGTGCATCAATATGCGCACTGAAAGCTTTTTCCCCCGCTTTTGTTGATGAATAGGTAGTGTTTGTCTTTCTTCCTATAAAACCCTTTTGTACTTTGATGGCGCCATTTTCTTCCAAAGCTTTGATATGACTTGCCAGGTTTCCGTCTGTAATATTCAGGAGTTCTTTCAATTCATTGAAGTTAATTTCCTCATTCACCATCAGGGCGCTCATGATGCCCAGGCGGATACGGCTGTCAAAGATCTTATTTAAATTTTCTATCGGGTTATTCATTTGCACTGATCCACCTTCAGGCGGGTATTTTATTATTTAAAATCAACACACTCACAGTTTTATTTTCGTTCGTATTTGTACCACATTCCAATACCGTATACAATGTGCAATACACCAAATCCCAAAGCCCAGAAATAGAGTCCGTAACCAATTACCCAGCAATTTATTATTCCTAAAATGACCTGGCAATAACCAAGGTATTTAATTTCGCCCAATGTGTATTTACTGGCATTTACCAAAGCCAGGCCATAAAATATCAACGAACCCGGAGCTATCAAACCATAATTGCCAACTTGTATTTCTCTTAATAAATAAAACCCACCTGCTACCATAGGTACAGCTACTGCAATTATCAAACGCCTGGATGCACTTCCCCACACCGGAACAGCATTCTTTTTGCTTCTCAAATAAGTAAATAAAAATGCCAGCAAAAGTGCCGAGATGAATGTACAAACAGCAATGGTAAAAAGTTTATTCCCCATAAATTCCTGGAGGGTATCCAGGTCGTAGTTCCTGTTATAAATTCTGCTGATTCCCGATGGACCGCCATTCTGGCTGATAACATCGTGTGCAAAATAAGCTCCAGCCAGGGCACATAAACCCGCCATAACCCCACTCAATCCACTCAGGCTGATAAAACGACTGCTGCGCTCCATCATTCTTTTGATGTGCTGGAGATCTTCCATCGATTGTTGTTGCTCACTCATAAAAGTACTTTGAATTACAAAGTAAATAATTAGTTTTTACAAATGCAAATTAATTTTTACAAAATTTTCATGCTAAATAAAAAAATAGAAATATGATATAACATCAGCATTGTTTAAATTTGGTGCCTGCTTATTATATATGAAAAAAATAACAATCTTGTTGATCATTTGCTTTTATGCAAATATTTCTGTTGCACAAAAAATTGATCCTGCTACTATAGAAATAGTACGCGACAGTTTTGGTGTACCGCACATTTTTGCAAACACTGATGCTGAAGTGGCTTACGGACTTGCATATGCCCATGCGGAAGACGACTTTAAAACCATCCAGCTTGGATTTTTATCCGGCAGATCCATGCTCGGATTGTACAAAGGAAAAGCAGGTGCTACCATTGATTATATAGCATATCTTTTGAGATGCCAGCAAACCGTAGCCGAAAAATATGAAACAGATATTGCACCCGACTTTAAAAAAGTTTTACTGGGTTATTGTGAAGGATTCAATGCTTATGCAAAAGCACATCCTGCTGAAGTACTGGTTAAAAAATTATTACCCCTGTCACCCAAAGACATGCTTGCTTATTCTATGCTGCAGCTGGCCATATCAAGTGGTGCAGACAAAGCCCTTACCCAGATATACAATGGTAGCATCAAATCACTGGATGAATTCAAACCGGGAGGAAGCAATGCATATGCTTTCAATTCCAACAAAACGGCAGACGGGAATACCTACCTCAACATAAATGCTCATCAGCCATTGGAAGGGCCTGTAAGCTGGTATGAAGCACATCTCTGCAGCAAGGAAGGCTGGAACATCGTGGGGGCTTTGTTTGCCTGTTCTCCGGCTATTTTAGTGGGTTGCAATGAAAATCTTGGCTGGGCACACACAGTAAACTATCCCGATAAATTAGATGTGTACCAACTTGAAATAAATCCGGGAAACAGACTGCAATACAGGTTTGACAATGAATGGCTGACCCTGGAAGAGAAAGTAGTAAAACTGCATGTCAAAGCGATCGGCATACCGGTAACTGTAAAACGAAAAACATACTGGAGCAAATATGGCCCTGTTGTGATTTCCGGCAAAGGAGCTTTTGCAATAAGAACCGGCCCTTTATTCGATATCAGGGCGTTGGAAGAATGGTACAGGATGAATAAAGCAACTGATTTTACAAGTTTTTACAAGGCGTTGAAAATGGAAGCTTTGCCTGGATACAATCTTATGTATGCTGACAGGTTTGATACAATCTTTTACCTGAGTAACGGTAAAATCCCCATCAGGGAAAAGGGATATAACTGGAGATCTACTTTACCCGGCAATACTTCCAAAACATTGTGGACGAAATATCATCCCATCGAAGAATTACCGCATTATTTAAATCCCCGTTCTGGATATTTATTTAACAGCAATCATTCTCCCTTCAATGCTTCTGCTACATCCGACAACATTAAGTACAAAGATTACGACCCAACGATGGGCTTTGAAACAAATGAGAATAACAGGAGTATGCGATTTATGGAATTACTGAAACCTTATGACAAAATAGATTATAGGACTTTTAAAAAAATAAAATTTGACCTTCAATTACCACAACAACTTGCCTACCCAACCAATACTGATACTTTATTCTTATTAGACCCCGATGAACACAAAGCTATAGCAGCCGTTATAAACGGGTTAAAACATTGGAACAGAAGTGCTACTATAGACAGCAAAGGCGCAACAATATTTTCTGTCATTTATTATTATGTAGTGGATAAATTATTATCTGGCGACAATAGTTATAATTTACTTACCAAAGAAAAATGTATAGAAATATTAACTTTTACAAATTCTTACCTGCTTAAATATTTTGGAACTGCATCTGTAACGCTGGGTGAATATCAAAAACTGGTAAGAGGCAATAAAGCCATCCCACTGGCGGGTGTTCCGGATGTAATAGCAAGCATGGAAAGCAGCCCTTATAAAAATGGAATGGTAAAAGGCAGGCAGGGAGAAAGCTATATTGAATTGATACAATTTACCAAAGCAGGCCCTATAATAGAAAGCATTGACAGTTATGGTGCCAGTAATAAAAAAGGGAATAAACATTATGACGACCAGATGGAAATGTTTGAAAAACAACAATTGAAACCGATGTCGCTGGATAAAAAACTGTTTATAAAAATGCCGAAAGGATCTACCATCCAAAATAAATCTCCTTATTGATTCATTACTTTTGATGCTGCTTCGGCAAATTTCACCAATTGCCAGTAAGGTGGTTTGTATCGATTAATTGCAATGAATTCGTCCACCATTTGTTGGGTCCTGTTTTTTATATCAACATGCATTGCAACAAAAGACTGATTTTTCAATGCCCGGGTGGCACTCATACCTTCCGGTATCATACCTGTTTTACCAAACCGATTTTTGATCATACAATATCCCTTGATGATACGTACCACAGGCAGTTGCCAGATATTGTAAGGTATGATTGACCCTTTTTCAGCCAGTTCAAGCATGTCATCCATCACTGCATTGTCAATATGATCTTTAAAAAGCGTTTCCTGGTCGCGCCATTCAGCAACCACTGAAAGTTGAGGGTCATATTCAAGGTCTGATGGCATCTGTGTTACAAAATTCTCCACCCCAAAATCATGCAGCCAGTTAACCACTCCCTGCGAAGAGATCGTTGAAACAGGTTGCCAAAGCTGCAAACCTTTTGTTCGATAAGCATATGAGCCTACTTCCGAACAAAACATAGAAGTTGAATCATTGAAGTTCATTTTAAAATCATATGGAATGTGGCGTGCCATTGATTCATCATAAACTTTTTTTGCAGCCTTCTGCGGTAGCATCGGATCTGCCTTCATAACAGGCAGATCTGCTCTTGGGCGCATAACCATAAACCGTAACTTCTGATCTTTTTCATATTGATCTACAGATGAAACTGCCACTCCCTTTTCAATGTGCGCCTCAATTAAAAAAGGATTGTTGGTTATTTCATCAACATATAACATTGCCACATGAGAAAAATTTCCGGGATAATCATTTCCCCTGGATATAAGGGCAGATACTTCTGCACCACCCCTTGATACCAAAAGGTCACCGCTGTGTACTTCAATGCCGAATATTTTTGCAACAGGCGTAACAGATGGTTCATTTTTGCCCATCAGGGTAGCAGGAAAAACTGTTTTATGCTGAAGCAACACTTCTTCCAGCGCTGCACGCATTCCGTATAACAAACTATAAACTGTATTACGTGCTGCAGTTTCATTCATATTCCAATGTCGCGATCGTTGTTTGATAAAATTCCGGACAAGGGTATAATACTCCGTATACCACATCAGCTTACCTGATCTAACAGCAATAAATGGTGCAAGGTCAAAATAAACATTTTCAATTTTATTGAAATTAATGTCAGCAGGCAACAGTTCTTTTTGTTGAATGCCTGACAGGTTATCTTCGGCAATTACCTGTAAAGAATGAATCGTTGAATCAAGTTGTAATGGATGAAGTTTTTTTGCCTCCCTGAAATTTTGTTCCAATTGTTGCCACAATGAATCCCTGTTCCAGGCAAAAGGTTTTCCCGTTGCTTTTTGGAACGGGCCGGTTTTTTGAGGATCAGGAATTAAAAGCACGAGATACAATAAGGCAAGGAATGCACTGCATTGAAATATTCTTTTTATGAAAATATTCATATTGCTGTTTGAGCCATCAGTCAAATTTTATGGACAGATGGCTTTGTCATTTAGATTTTAAATCGATTTAACACATTCATTATTTTATCACAGGCAAACCGTATATCAGTTTCGGAAATATTAAGGGGCGGGGAAATTCGCAGGCAATTTGAAGCAAATAAAAACCAATCCGTAAATATTCCTTCTTCAATCAAAGAATCAATTATTTTTTTGTTTGTTTGAAAATCTTCAAATTCAACGGCGATCATCAATCCTGCACTGTAAATATTTTTAATCAGCGGATGTAGCAGCAACGAATGATATAATTTTTCTTTCTCATTTACATGAGCAATCAAATTTTCATCCAGCAAGACTTTGAATGCAGCAAGTCCGGCAGCACAACTTACGGGGTGGCCGCCGAATGTATTGATATGGCCAAGAACCGGATCATGTGTAAATGAATCCATTGTTTTTTTATCGGAGATAAAGGCGCCTAAAGGCATTCCTCCGCCAAGTGCTTTTCCCAATAATAAAATATCCGGTACAACATCATATTGTTCAAAAGCCCACAAACTTCCATTTCTGCCGAAGCCACATTGTATCTCATCCAATACCAGTAAAGCTCCCGTATCTGAACATCGCTTGCGCAATGCTTTCAGCCAATGATCAAGGGGTACTTTTACACCTGCCTCTGCCTGTATGGTTTCAGCCACCACACAAGCAGTCTGCTCTGTGATTTGTTCAAGTTCTTCAAAATTATTGTAATAAAGTTGCAGGATACCTGGTAACAGTGGCCGGAATGCCTGTTGCCAGTATTCGCTGCCCATGATACTCAATGCACCTTGTGTACTTCCGTGGTATGAATTTTTAAATGAAACGATCTGTG
>JAYSWW010000300.1:0-4040 GCA_043717805.1 Ferruginibacter sp. | reverse complement strand
AGCAAAACTTTTTTGATACTGAATGACATCGATCGGGAAATGCATACGGATGAACCTGTTTGTAGAAACACCGTAATGCCTGTAAAAATCTTCATTGGCATTTCCAACAGATAAAAAATACCGGATCCCCCTGAAATAATTCTGGATGTAAAAATACTTAACCAGTTCCTTCAGCCTGTTTCTTTTATGCCGCAATTCACTGTCGGATATGTAAGCAAGTTTTATATTATTCTTAATTGCCCAACAGTGAGCTCTTCGCTGCATTTTTTGAAAATACCCATAAATGACAATGAGATCAGGTTTATAAGCCTGCAGTTCAGATTCAAGTGTGCTTGCATCCAGGTTCTTATCTGACGGAATGGCCTTTTCACCATTCATAAAAACATGGTCAAACTGGTCAAGGTTGAGGTTGCCCCAGGAAATCTCTTTTCCAAAATTCTTATCTGTATATTTTATATAACCTAGAGCTGATCCAAAAAAAACCTTGAAATCAATTTTTTCATTTTTGGCAAAACTTACATATTGCGGACAAAAATGCTGGATCGGATGTGATACAACCAATGCTATTTTTAATTTTTTATGCATGACCGGTGAGTTGGCTGATCCTGTCAATTTGTTTTTTGTAAGTATTATCATTTGCAAAAGCAATCCGTTGCTGTTGCAATCCTGCTGAATTGTAATTGCCAAGCTGGCTGATCACTTTTTTAAACAATTCCGGCAATTTATTATTATGGTCCCTTTCCCTGATCATTTGTACAAGGTCGGGTTGATCCCGGTAGGTTGTGATATTATTTGAAATGATCACTTTGCCTGTACTGAGGTATTCGATCACTTTATGATAATTGGTCCCTTTACTCTGATCTTTTTTCACATCATAACAAACCAGGAAACCATCGGCTTCATGCAGGGCCGGCGCCAATTCATCAGGAGGAACAGGGCCATGCATCACTACATTTTTGCCTGATTGCAATTGCCTTATAAATGCCAGCGTTGTATCATCTTCCGCACCACCGATATTTGTCTGCTTTACCTGGTAGCTGCCCCAGCAATCAAATACTACACCCGGATATTCACCTATGATCGTTAACAAGGTTTCCCGGTCAATATCCGGCCGTAAAAAATTTCCAGATAAACCAATATGGATTGGATTTGAAGCAGGCTTATTTACATCAACCGATAATAAAAAATCATCCGTTACCCCATGGTTTATAAAATGGCCGGGAATAGAAAGATGCCTGTACTTTTCAAGGATCTCCTTCGTTACTGAAAAAATGATATCCGCACCTGAAGCGGCATCAATGGCATGTGTATTCAATGGCTCATCTACGGGGTGAAATATTTTATAAACCTTTGAACCAAAGTATTTAAATGGGTATAAATTTCCCAATTCAAATGACCAGACAATATCGATGGGCACTGCGATCTTTTTAACCAGCTTTTTAATGTGAAATTTCATCAGCCACTGAAACAGGCCCATTGCATGAAATTTAATATCATATGGAAAAAATAAACAGTGCTCGATCAAAAAAAGTTTTTCATGAACATTCGATGGCCTGATCTCAATCACTCCTCTTTTAAATTTTTTTTTTTCGTCCGGCGGATTCATGAAAAAAACGTTGTTGCCCCGCTTTGCCAGCTCAATGGCATAATGGTGTTTGGACAAGAACATACTTCCCCAAGATTGCGGAGATAAGATCAATATATTTTTTTTTATTAACTGCAATGATTTATATGCTGTTGTAAAAAGACCTGATACAAGATGCTGTTTCCCTGATCATTTCTATAGTGAGTTCAGGATACATGGGCAGTGATAGGATCTCGCCCTGCAACCTGGTGGCCACGGAGAAATCTGCGATGCTGTAACCAAGGTATTCATAAGCGGGTAAATTAGGCAGGGCTACGGGATAATGAACAGCCGTTTCTATACCATGATCCTTCAGCCATTGGGCTAGTTCATCTCTTTTCTTAGCCCGGATCACATATAAATGAAAGCTATGCACAGTTTCCGGCCTTACCACCGGAATTGAAATTTCAGCTATTCCCTGCAGGTAGTGATCATACAATGCAGCATTGTGAATCCGCCTGGCCGTCCATTGCAGAATATACGGCAGCTTGGCAGAAAGTATTGCAGCCTGCAATCCATCCATACGGCTGTTGATTCCTTCCATCCTGTGATCATGCTTTTTCAGTGAACCATGATTGGCATACATCCTGCATTTTCCAGCAAGTACATCATCATTGGTAATGATGCAGCCGGCATCGCCGTATGCGCCCAGGTTCTTTCCGGGATAAAAACTGAATGAACCTGCGATACCTGACAATCCCGCTTTTTTCCCTTTGTATTCAGAAAAATGTGATTGTGCACAATCTTCAATTACAGGAACTGAATATTTATCACATATCAATTTGATAGCTTCTATATTACACATCTGCCCTTGCAGGTGAACAACAATAACAGCTTTTGTATTAGAAGTTATTTCAGATTCCAACAGAGTTTCATCCATGCTGTAATATTCCGGGTGCACATCTACAAAAACAGGTCTGGCACCTGTTTGTGAAATGGTTTCCGAACTGGATATCCAGCTATTGGCTACCGTTATCACTTCATCGCCTTTGCCAATACCCATCATCTTCATTAAAATATACAGGGAATCAGTTCCGTTGGCGCAGGATATCACATGTTTCACGCCGTACAGTTCTGCAAACTGTTGTTCAAATTCCTTTACATACCTGCCACCAATAAAAGCGGTTGAAGCAATCACATCTGCTATCGCATTATCAATGCCCGGCTTAATATGCTCATACTGGGCTTTCAGGTCTACAAAAGGAATGTTCATATTCTATTAGCGGCTTTATAAATTTTCTCAATGATCTCAACTGTTTTCAATCCCTCAAAAGCGCTTGTGGTAATGATGGCATTGTTTTGTAAAACATCGATTACATTTTCATACACTTTATCATGGTTACTCATAGATCCGATGTAGTTTCCATAATGGTTCGGCCGGTTGCCTTCGGGCAGGTTTTCAATTTTGTAACCTTCAATGTCCTGGTATTCCAGTTCATTGAGGTATTGCCCGCCGATCTTTACGGTTCCCTTTTCTCCAAACAAAGTCAAAGATCCTTCCATATTTTTATTATGACTGTTCACCGTATAATTCATCGTTCCGATACATCCATCAACAAATTCCATGATCACTACCCCGGTATCTTCAAATTCAATGATACCCTGGTGTGTAAAATTTCCCATATAAGCCTGCACATTTTTCACATCGCCCAGCATCCAGTATAACAGGTCGATGAAATGACTGAACTGGGTGAACAAAGTGCCACCATCCAGTTCCATGGTGCCTTTCCATGAGTTATGATAATAATCCGGGTTGCGGTTCCAGAAACAATTCAACTGCATGCTCATGATCTTGCCCAGCTTCCCTTCCTCCACGATCTTTTTTACCGCAGCTACCGGTGGGTTATACCTGTTTTGCTTGATCGCAAAAAGCCGTTTGCCTGAACTTTTTTCTGCTGCGATCATTGCTGAGCAATCCCTAACATTGATAGCCATTGGCTTTTCACACAATACATGAAATCCTGCATTCAATGATTTTATGGATTGTTCAGCATGCAATCCATTGGGTGAGCAAACTGCGATGACATCTACTCCATTTTCATTTGCCAGCAATTCTTCAGCAGAATAATATGCTTTTGCCTGGTATTTCCCTGCCAGCTCATCTGCCTTCTCACGGATAATATCGCAAACGGCTACCAGCTTCCCTTTATTATGGATGTGTTCTGCATGGCGTTGTGCAATTCGCCCGCAACCGATTATTCCGAATTTTAGTTTATCCTGCATTTATTTTTTTCTTTTTAATACTTTCCTTACCCCGGCTGTTTTTCTTAAGAGGTTCATGTACCCTTCTTTGAGGTGCGTGTCTGTTTTGAATTCCTCATGCCGGTGAACAGGCAACTGCATGATGGCGTCAAACTCATTTACCGTTAAACCCAATTTTTTTATAACATATTCCTTATCCTTTTTTAATTCAACG
>JAYSWW010000299.1:0-10398 GCA_043717805.1 Ferruginibacter sp. | reverse complement strand
TTATTCCTGCAATCATAGTTATTGCAATTTTTGGTGAAGGAAGAGTTGACAGTCTTTTGATATTCAGTCAGGTGATATTAAGTTTGCAGTTAGGGTTTGCCGTTATTCCGTTGATCCATTTTACCAGTGATAAGAAAACAATGGGTGAATTTGCCATTAAACCACTGGTAAAGGTTCTTGCATGGCTCGTTGCAACTGTACTTGTTTACCTGAATTTAAAGATGGTGACCGGAGAAGCCGCAGATTTTTTTGCTTCGTCAGATAGCTTAGCCGGTAAGGCCGTAATCATTATAGCATTACTTTTGTTTGGAGCATTATTGGTTTATTCAATTATTTTCCCACTGATGAAAAAGAAAAAAGACATCGTTTCAATTCAAATGCATCCAGAGATTGCGGGTTTACAAAATTTAGAAATACCCATTTACAGGAAGATCGCTGTAGCATTAGATTTCAGTGAAAAAGACGGAAAATTATTAGCAGCCGCACTTGGCCAGGCAAAAGAAGAAACCCGGTTTATTTTTATTCACATCGTAGAAAGCGCTTCAGCTATATTATTAGGTGACCAGACTGATGATTATGAATCACAAAAGGATAAAGAAAGACTAGATAATTATGTTTTACAGTTCAGGGAAAAAGGATTCACTGCGGAAGGCATATTAGGCTTTCGAAACAGGGCGAAAGAAATTGTGAAAATTGTTAAGAATGAAAATGCAGACATGTTGGTTGTAGGTGCTCATGGACATACCGGGCTTAAAGATTTTATTTATGGTGAAACAGTTAATGTGGTCAGGCATGAATTAAAAATTCCGGTTTTGGTGGTTAATTTGTTATAGTAGCCATTTTATTATTGATGTATTTATTCCATTTTTCCTGAAGAGCCAATTCCTGGCCATTGCGGGTTTGACCATCGTATTCATCCTGCATTTTATTCATGGCTTCAACACATTCATCATAAATCCGGGGAAGCAGATTGTTATAATCCCTTGTGGTCATTACAGCACTTTGTAATTTATCTACAAAAATACATGCAGCTATATAGCTGATATCAAAATGATGCTGTTCATGATTTAATATATAAGGAGTTGTTTTTCCGGGTTTAACCCATGACCTGTTTTTATTGAAAAAACAATACACTTTTATGATCAATTCAGCTTTTCCTCCTGTTGATGTTAAATTTGCTGTATACCCGAACCCCGACATGGTGACAGCAGCAGTCCTGCTGTTCTCAGCCGGTACTTTCCCTTTAAAATTCTCCCATACCAATCTGTTTTGAACTGTATAATAGACCACTTCGGATGCAGGCATAGAGGTCTTTTCTGTCCATTCTACTTTCGTAACCAATTGTGCAACTAAACCGGCGGGTAATAAAAAGCTAAAAATCAGCAAATAAATTTTCATATGATAATATACAATTCAATAACCCAAAAGAAACATCATTATTGCTAATAAAACTATAAGACGGGTACAATTATAAAAAACTTAACAAGAAAAAATCAAAATAGTTATTTGCCAAGTTTATCATGAACAATTTGAAGAATTGCATCAATATCCTGGTTTTCCATACATTTAAAATGTTCAAGCGGGCAATGATGGTAACCTATTTTACTACATGGCCTGCAGCGAAGATCATTAACTTCAATAAGGTTATACTGTTGTTTTGAAAGGCTGCCATAATAAGGATACATACCAAAAACCGGACTGGTATTTCCCCATATGGAAATGATGGGTTTTTGAAGTGCTGCTGCTATATGCATAAGGCCGGTATCGTGTGTTATTACCAATTTTGATTGTCTTACCAGGTCTGCAGATTCATTCAGGTTGAATTTACCACAGGCATTGTAGATCTTTACAGGGTCAACAGAAGAAATGGCTTCTCCATCTTTGAAATCTTCTTTGCCTCCCAATAAAATAACGGGGTGATCGATCTTGTAACACAATTCCTGCAACTTATGCACTGGTAATTTTTTTGTTTCATATGTAGCACCGATCACCATAGAAATGAAACCGGCTGAATGTGAAGTAGGAATATCTGACTGTTTAACGATGTCTTTTTCCGGAATGAAATAATCAAGTCCAAACCCGTCATCAGAAATACCAACCGGTGATGCAGTATCAAGACTTCTTTGAGTGATATGCTCTGATGGCATGATGTTTATGTTGAGATTTGTCAATAGAAACTTTTCAACATTCAGCTTATTGATGGAAAATGATCTTTTGTTCAGCGCTTTTTTTATCCTCAAACTCCGAAGGTTATTGTGCAGGTCGATCACACAATCATAATTTTCTTTTTTAAGCTTATAAATGAGTTCTTTAAGATCATTTTCCAGATAGAAAAAATTATCAATGTATGGATTGGTGGCAGTTACAATTTTGTAAATTAGTTTTGTCACAAAATGTAATTCAACACCCGGGATTTGTTTTTTTATACAACGAAATACCGGTGTTGTAAGGACAATATCTCCTATAGATGAAAACCGTATGACCAATATTTTAGGCACTTATCAATAACAGGATTTAAGATTCAATATAATTTAATTCTTTTCCAAAAGTTTCATCTGTAAACCAAGCAGCGATCATACTAACCAGTAAAACAAAGATTCCGGTTATCAGTGCGGCATTTACATAACTGGTAAAATGCTGCAGCCAGTTGAACAACAATAGCATTAAAGGCAATGAGCCTCTTACCATATTGGGTACAGTAGTTGCAGCGGTTGCCCTTAAATTGGTTCCGAATTGTTCGGCGGCGGTCGTAATAAAAATCGCCCAGAATCCGGTACCAAAACCCATTGCAGCACAAAAGATATACATAGTTGCTGCAGTATTATTAAAAGGAGAAAAATACAATGCGATAGAAACGGCAGTGAGAAAATAAAAAATAAACAGGGCTTTTCTCCTGCTTTTCAACCATTGGCTCAGCAGGCCCGCCAGCACATCAGCAATACATATTGCTGCATATGCATACATGGTTGCCTTGCCGGGAATGATCTCATCACCTATGCCAAAACGTTTACCGAATTCATTGGAAAAAACAATCAGGATACCAATTACATACCAGGTAGGCAAGCCAACAAGGATACTTAAAATGAACTTACGGAATCTGTTTGTATTGTTAAAGAACATCCCAAAATTTCCGCGCTGAACATTCATATCTTTTACATCCCTGTACATTCCGGATTCAAAAACGCTGATACGTAAGAACAATAAACAAAATCCCAAACCACCACCAATAAAATAGCATACACGCCAATCAAAATACTTAGAGATAAAATAAGCAACAATTGCTCCTGTAAGGCCAATACCTGCTACCAATGAAGTTGCAACACCCCTTTTTTCTTTGTTAACAAGTTCAGACACAAGAGTAATACCTGCGCCCAATTCACCGGCAAGGCCAACACCTGCAATAAATCTTATCAGTGCATATTGATTTGTTGTTTGTACAAAACCATTGATGATATTTGCAACAGAATATAAAATGATTGATCCGAATAATACACTTATCCTTCCTTTCTTATCGCCCATAATTCCCCATATGATGCCACCGACCAACAAGCCTGACATCTGGATACTGATGATGAATTCACCGCTTTTTTTTACTTCTTCCGGACCTAAACCAAGGGAACGGAGACTTGGCACACGAACGATGTTAAAAAGAAGCAGGTCATATATATCTACAAAATATCCAAGAGCTGCCACGAGAACAGCAAAATTAAAAACGGAGTTGGATGATCTTTGATGCATGAAAATTATGAAGAAGGTTGTTTTTTCTTTTTACCAAAAACAAGTTTAATGAAAACAGGAGCAGTTGTTACCAATACAATTCCTATAACGATAATTTCAAGATGTTTTTCCAGATCTATACCAAATTGCTTTTTGGTAAATGCATTTAAATAATGCCCTATAAATAACATTGAAACAACCCATGCGATGCAACCTATGATATTATAAAAACTGAATTTTTTCCGGTCCATTTGTACGATGCCGGCAACAATGGGTGCAAATGTTCTTACAAAAGGAAGAAAACGGGCAAAAATGATTGCACCTCCGCCATGTTTTTCATAAAATTCCTTTGCCTGGTGTAAATATTTTTGCTTGTAAAAGAACCGGTCTTTCCAGTTAAACATAGTTGGGCCTACTTTTCGACCGGTCATATACCCTACAGTATTTCCCAATATACCAGCCATGGTACATAAGCCGGCTATGATGAGGAGGTTTAAAAAATCGCTTCCGGTATTTAAAGAAATTGAATCTACCAGTGCTGTGCTTAAAATCCCGGCAACAAATAAAAGGGAATCACCCGGAAAAAAAAATCCGACAAACAATCCTGTTTCTGCAAAAATAATAAAGAGCAATAACCAGATCCCCCCGTATAAAATGTAGAACATGGGTGTTAAAAGATCTGTCCATGAAAATTTTTTATCCAATACAACCTGATGAACCTGCTGATTATTTTCTATATAAACTGTTTTCGCCCGATATCCATCTTTGACAATTGAAACAGAATCTCCGGAGCTGATACTGATAGTAATGTTACCAGCTTTATTTGTTGTATATTCTTTTGTATTGATGGTAACATCAGACAGTTCAATCAGTTGTTTGTATTGATTCACCAGGGTTATCGTAACAGAATCCTGTGCATGGGTTCCGGAAATCAACAACATCAGGAAAAGAATAAAAATAATTTGTTTCATATATCTTGCTTAATACCCTTTATTTTTTTGATTTTGCGGTTTTTAACTAATCTTCCAAAGCTCCCTCCATTTTACTAACGACTGCCGTTGCAATACTATTGCCAACAACATTTGTTGCGCTTCGTCCCATATCTAATAATGGATCTATTCCGATCAACAATGCAATACCCGCTTCGGGAATATTAAAAGTTGCCAAAGTGCCCGCTATAACTACCAGCGATGCCCTTGGAACACCTGCAATTCCTTTACTGGTAAGCATCAATACAAGCAACATACTTATTTGTGTGCCGAAGTCAAGCTGTATTCCGAAACTTTGTGCAATAAATATAGAAGCAAAAGTCATATACATCATACTACCATCAAGGTTAAAAGAATATCCAAGTGGCAATACAAAACTTACGATCTTATCCTTACAGCCAAAGCGTTCAAGTTCCATCATTGTTTTGGGAAATGCGGCTTCGCTGCTGGAAGTACTGAAGGCCAGCATGATCGGTTCCCTGATCCTTTGCAAAAGTGTAAATACCCTACGTTTTAAAAACAAAGATCCAGCAATGATAAGTATGATCCAAAGCAATGCCAGCCCAAAATAAAATTCGCCAATAAAGATTGAATAAGTTTTTAATATCCCCATGCCCTGCTTTGCAATAACTGCGGTCATTGCTCCAAATACTGCTATCGGTGCAAAATTCATCACATAGCCGGTAACTTTTAAGATGATATGTGCAACCACGTCCAGCGCTTTAATGACCGGGGCTGAAATATGTCCCAATGCCGCAGCGGCCACACCAAAGAACAAAGAAAACACCACTATCTGCAAAATTTCATTTTTAGCCATGGCATCAGTAAAACTCGCCGGAAAAACATGATAGAAAAAGTCTTTTACAGAAAGTGCTGCTTTATCAATACCCAGGTTGGCAACGCTGTCGGGTAATGGCAGTTTCATTGAACTTCCGGGTTGAAAGAAATTAACCAGTACCATTCCAAGCAACAAACTCATCAGTGATGCAGATATGAACCACAACATGGTTTTTCCCCCTATCCTGCCAACAGCTTTTATATCTCCCAGTTTGGCCACACCAACCACCAGTGTAGTAAACACCAGCGGGGCAACGATCATTTTAATGAGCCTGATAAAAATGTCTGCCAGCAAGCTAAACCATTCCAATTTTTTATCACGTGCTTTTAAGGTTTCTGTTTTTTGTACATCAACCATTTCCTTCTCTTTTTGTAAAGCTTTGTATCCCAAACTTGCAGTATCAAGCAGTAAGGCTATGCGGTTATTAATATTCTTAAGTGAGTCAGAATACATGAGTATTTCACCGCCAAAACCTGTATTGTTGTTGTTGAGCACTGCTTTTTCAGCGTCCTTCTTTTTTGCTGTTACTGTAGTTTTTAATTTACTAAATGCCTGGAAAGCAATGGTATCTTTTGGCAATTCAAAAACCTTCATTTTATCACGCAATAATTTCTGCTTTACTTCGGCATTCATGATGCGGGCATTTTCGGTACCAACATATTTCTTATTTAAAATGAACCCGGTAGCAATTCCAATGACCAACGCAATCCCGATATATAAAGTAAGCCTGTGCTTTTTAGATTTCTCATGATGCATATGCAAAAATTAGTTTCGCAATATATGATTTAAAGCTTGTTGTGCACAAACGGGTGGGTAAAAATGTATCAATGGTTGCATTAATAAAGATTTATTCCTTATTTTTCAGTTCTATTTTTAATAAAAACCAAACCACTGTATGAGTTTATTTGTAAGAAAACCAATGGCGGCTTTAATGAATGAAGCCGAGGAAACTGGCAGTCATACCCTTAAAAGAACACTTGGCACCTGGGGGTTGATTGCATTGGGAATTGGAGCAATTATAGGAGCAGGATTGTTTTCTATTACAGGAATGGCAGCAGCGAATCATGCCGGCCCGGCAATTACACTGTCATTTGTTGTTGCTGCACTTGGATGCCTTTTTGCAGGTTTATGCTATGCAGAATTTGCATCAATGATCCCTGTAGCAGGAAGTGCCTATACTTATTCGTATGCCACTATGGGAGAATTCATTGCCTGGATCATAGGATGGGACCTGGTATTGGAATATGCAGTTGGTGCCGCAACTGTAGGAATCAGCTGGAGCAGGTACCTGGTGAAATTCCTGGCAGGATTTGATATTCACCTTCCGGAAAATTTAACAGTAGGACCATGGGATGGCGGTATCATTAACCTGCCAGCCGTTTTCATCATTGTATTAATGAGTTTATTGTTAATCAAAGGAACCAAAGAAAGTGCTACCGTAAATGCAATCATTGTAAGTTTAAAAATCACTGTTGTTCTTATTTTTATTTTCCTTGGATGGAAATATATAAACAATTCAAATTATCATCCATATATTCCCGATAACAGCGGAAAGTTTGGAGAATATGGATTCAGCGGGATCATTCGTGCTGCAGCCATAGTGTTTTTTGCATACATTGGTTTTGATGCTGTAAGTACTGCGGCCCAGGAAGCAAAGAATCCAAAACGGGATATGCCCTGGGGAATATTAGGCTCACTGGCAATTTGCACTGTTTTATATATCCTGTTTGCACATGTTATGACCGGAGTTACCAGTTATACCACGTTTGCTGGTAAAGACGGCATTGCTCCCGTTGCCATAGCAATTGATCATATGGGAACTACTGATGCTTCAGGAGTTGTAACACCTGATTACCCCTGGTTAAACCGGGCAATTATTGTAGCTATTCTTGCCGGTTATGCCTCCGTTATTCTTGTAATGCTAATGGGACAAACCCGTGTATTTTTTAGTATGAGTAAAGATGGCCTGATTCCAAGAATTTTTTCAACAGTAAATCCGAAAACACAAACTCCCGCAAAAAGTAATTTGCTATTCATGGTATTCGTGAGTCTATTTGCTGCATTCGTTCCTGCAAGGGTTGTAGGTGAAATGACAAGCATCGGAACTCTTTTCGCTTTCATATTGGTATGCATTGGTGTTTGGGTTATGCGTAAAAAAATGCCTGAACTTCCAAGGGCATTTAAAACACCCATGGTTCCACTGGTTCCAATATTAGGAATTGGCGTTTGCCTGTTCATGATGGTTTTTCTTCCAATGGATACGTGGATACGTTTACTGGTATGGATGCTGATCGGCATGGATATCTACCTCGTATACGGTGCTAAAAACAGCCATTTAGGAAATGGCACCAACAATAGAAAGGGTATGAGGATAGCACGCTATACAAGCCTGGCACTTTGTCTTTTGCTGATCGTTGCTGGTTTTTTACATCAATATACCGTTGGATTTGAAACTGACAGAACCTTATTCTATATATCAATTATTTTTGCCGTTATTCATTTAGTGGTATTCGGAAGAAAATTAGGAAGGATTGAACCTGAAGTTTAATTGATCATATTTATTATAAAAAAATCCCGAAAATTACTTCGGGATTTTTTTATGTCATTGAATTTGTATCTCATCAACAAAAATATGTGAATCACCACCTGCACCATCATGCCAGGAGGGTAGTTTTCCATATTGAATGGCTTTGATTTTTATATACCTTGCTTTTACAGGCGTAAAACTGGGTTCTACTTCCATTACCTGTGGTTCCAGGTTATCGATGTACAACAATTCTTTGCCTTTATACAATGGACTGAAATCAATTCCGTCAGTTGAAGATTCAATGATTATTTCTCCGGGCATCACGATCCACGATTTTGTATCCTGCAGGAAACTTGCCAAAATCCGGGAAACTGTCCTGGTCTGTTTCAGATCAATTACAACATCCATATCCGTTTTCTGATATCCCTGCCAGTTACCCTTGCGCCAGTCTATTGTTCCACGGATACCATCAATCAAACCATCGGGGCCGCCCCCATCATACTGTGGCTCATACGGAGAATTATTTTTCACGGTCCAGTTGTGAGGTATCTTTTTATAGTTTGCAGTTGTCACAAAGCTTTTATTTCCTTTATTGTCAATAGCAATTGCTTTTACAACCACAGATCTGTCGATCATCAATGGCTTCAGGTATTTTTTACTTTTCTGGTTTGGATCACGGCCATCTAAACTGTAATAAATATTTATATTTTTTTGCGGCGAACCAATGGACAGTTCTTTACTATTCTTAAAAGGAACTCCGCCTCCATTGATAACAGGGTTCAATACAATTCCCGGATTTTCCTTTTTATCTCCGATAGATGGAATTTCAAATGCTTTTGAGAATACAGATGAAGGCTTATCACCCATCATAAATGTTACCAACCCGCCATTGGCAATATCATGGTGCTGTAAATAAGGCAGTTCCAGTTTTTTGGGCATGAGTGAAGCGGTTGTACTTAGCAATGCACTTTGTATATAGAAATTTTTATCACTCACAGCAGGCGAATTAATAATAAAAGTTTTTCCGTTTTCAAGATTTATCTGTGCCAGGGGAAAAACAGGGCTTCCGATCATAAATTGGTTTGAGCCGGGTGTTACCGGGTAAAACCCCAATGCACTCAATACATACCAGGCGCTCATTTGGCCACAATCCTCATTACCAATAAGGCCATCAGGTGCATTCTTATACATATCAGACATTACTTTATGGATCAACTCCTGTGTCTTGTATGCTTTACCGGTATAATCGTACAAATAAATAATATGATGACTTGGTTCATTGCCATGAGCATATTGCCCTATCAAACCTGTTATGTCACTTTGATCCCTGCCTGTAGTTTGTGATGAAGCAGTAAACAGATGATCAAGTTTTTCCTCCAGTTTTTTTACTCCACCTGTAAGTTGTAAATATCCCCCGATGTCCTGGGGGAAATAGAAAGAATATTGCCAGCTATTTGCTTCTGTAAAATTATTGTTCACTTCTCTCGGATCAAAAGGTTTTAACCAATCACCGTTCTTTCTTGCCCGGATAAAACCAGTCTTGGTATCTAAAACATTTTTATAATATTGTGCCCGCTTCATATATTCGCGGTAATCTGACTCATTCCCGGTCATTTTTGCAAACATGGCAATACACCAGTCATCATATGCATACTCAAGGGTTTTGCTAACACTTTCAGATTCATCATCCACTTCAATTACCCCGTTCTTAATATATTCAGGCAAGCCAAGGTGATTCCACGTTGCGCTTTTTATCATTGCTTCCATTGCAAGTTTTGTATCAAAATCTTTTATCCCTTTTGCATACGCATCTGCAATCACAGGAATGCTGTGATAACCGATCATACAATCTGTTTCGCAACTTGCCAGTTCCCATACAGGCAAACGCCCGCCTTGCTGGTACTGCGCCAAAAAAGTTTTGATATAATCAAGTGTACGGTTCTCATCAATAATTGTATACAGCGGGTGTGCAGCACGGTAAGTATCCCAAAGAGAAAATACAGAATAATATGTAAACCCATCTGCCATGTGTATCTTATTATCCCTGCCACGGTATTGGCCATCCACATCCATATTTATATTAGGCACAATGGCTGTGTGATACAGGGCAGTATAAAATATTTTTAATTTTTCATCGTCTGTACTTTTGACTTCGATCTTTGATAATTCTGTATCCCATTTTTGTCCGGCATCTTTTTTTACAGATTCAAAATCCCAACCGGGCATTTCATTTTCCATATTTTTTTTAGCCCCCTCCACATTTACAGGCGATATAGCAACTTTCACATAAATGTCTTTTGAACGGGAAAGATCAAATTGGAAATATG
>JAYSWW010000298.1:0-4058 GCA_043717805.1 Ferruginibacter sp. | reverse complement strand
AATTAACAGTCTATGCATTTGTTATTATGCCAAACCATATCCATTTGATCTGGAGACAAAATATGTTGAATGGGAAAGAAACAGCAAAAGCAAGTTTTATGAAATATACTGCACACTATTTTCAAAAATATTTGAGAACAACCGGTAATATAAATTTGTACAAAGTGAATGAGGCTAATAAGGCTTATGAAATATGGCAAAGGGATTCATTGGGAATTGAAATATACAGCCGGAAAGTTGCAAAACAAAAGTTGGATTATATTCATGCGAATCCGGTAAAAGGGAAATGGACACTTGCGAAAGATGATATTGGTTATTATTATTCGTCTGCTATATTTTATGAAACAGGAATCGACACATTTGGTTTTTTGAATAATATTTTTGAAATATTTGATGGGGGATGATGGTTTAAAATTTCGGTTCGTGAGGACACGAACCTGGGCATAGGAAGTTGCAAAACAAAAGTTGGATTATATTCATGCGAATCACAAAACTGGCGCAGGTGTTCCAAAGGATCACCTGTGACTTTTTGATTCTGCCCCGATTGTATCGGGGTTATATAACTATAAACGCTTAATATCGATCAACCCATATTTATTGGTATAGTCACAAAACTGGCACAGGTGTTCCAAAGGATCACCTGTGACTTTTTGATTCTGCCCCGATTGTATCGGGGTTATTTAACTATAAACGCTTAACATCGATCAACCCATATTCATTGGTATAGTAATCAATTGCACTGCTGTATTTATAATGCCATGGTTCCCATACCAGACCTGCCCTTACCGGATTTTCATGTAAATAAGCAGATTTTTGCCGGAACATTTCATTGGAGTATAATTCTATCGGATGGTAATTTTGAAGCCAGAATTGAAAATCTTTGTTGTTATTATTATTTCTGCCTGTATATCCGAATATGTTTAACATCCATGCGGCCCTGCTTTCTTTGGGATTTTCTTTTATGGCGTTTATGATCTGCTTACTTGTAAATTTTTTTACATCACGAATAATGTGTTCAATTTTATTCGATTTACTGCTGATGATTAAATGAACATGATTTGTCATGATAACCCATGTATGCAGGGTTAGTCCTTTATTTTCAATACAAAATTTTAAACTGTTGATCAAAATCTCTTTATACATTTCCCTGCTGAATACATCTATCCAGCCAACAACGGTAAATGTTACAAAATGAGCTATAGCATGATCTCCGGGTTTGTACTTAGATGACATGGGGTACGGTTTATTGATTAACCAAAGTATATATAAAAATTTTTTAGTATTAAATAACCCCGATACAATCGGGGCAGAATTAAAACGGCATCCGGTCATCCTTCGGAAGACCGGCGCCAGTGTAGAAAATTCCGGCTCGTGAGGACACGAACCTGGGCATAGCGATTAAAAAACCGGTTCGTGAAGGCACGAACCTTGGCAAAGGACACGAACCTGGGCAAAGGACATGAACCTTGGCAAATGACACGAACCTGGGCATGGGATATGAACCTGGGCATTGGGCATGAACCGGGGCATAGGGATTTGGTTAAAAGCCAATGTGATAGCGTCCCCAGGAGCAATCAAAGCCCCGGTTCGTTTCTAAGCAACGGTTCGTGAAGACACAAACCGTGGCTTAGAAACCGGGGCTGTTAAAAAATAATGTTAAAAATTTTTGTTTGTTTCATCAAGGCAGATTATATTCACAAACGATTAGCAAATATCCATCCTTTAATAAAGCCAAAATTACCTGCTTAACTAAATTTTGCAAGAAAAGAATGTTCAATAAAATGTATTGAATGTTTTTTTATTTAAAAATTTAAAGCTTTCGTCACAAGAAAAAAAATGATACCTAAACAGGGTATCAAACAAGCCAGATCCGCACCATAAAAACACACTTGCTGATTTTTTAAAATCATAATTAATTTGATGTCGTCTGTTGATGACTGTTTTTTATTTGAATCTTTTTTTTATATTTATAAATAGGTTTGGGATTTTAATTTTTAAAACAACTTGTATATGAAGATTTCTACCAGGACTACAACAACGGCAACCCACAACAGCTGCCAACAGATCCAGATCGTAAATAACAGCAAATTCAATTTGTTGGTTAAGCCGGCGCAAACAATGCGTTGGTTTTTTATTTTTATGATGTTGGCTACAGGCGCCTTTGTAAATAATGTGTTCGCACAAACGAATGGCATTTATCAAAGTTATGCCATCCTCAGTATCAACGGCGGTGCCAATGCCTATTATGATATGAATGCAGCAACACCCAATCCCGATTTCCAGGGTGCTGCTTTGGGTAATTTTTCTTTTGCCCAGTCACTGGTAGTAAAAGGCGGCCAGAATAAAACAAACAAGTGCAGTGGCGGTGATGTTTTCAACGGGCACTTAAAATGGCGTGTATGGAAAACAAGCGCCGGTGCTTCCGGTTCTTTCACAACAGAAACAATGTCATTTGTTTCAAACGATGGCGGCACCTGTGGTGGCGACCAAACCTGGGAAGGCACCGCTGGTGCAACCAATGTGATCACAAGTCTTTTACCTGGTAATTATACCCTTGAAGTATTTTCTGATGCAGATGGTGTTCCTGGCACTACTTTTTCAAATAACGGAGGCGCTAATTATAAAGCAACATTTAACGTAACTGCTCCTAACCCTGTATTCTTATATTCAGGTGTAAATACAGGTGGTGGTGCTTATTATGCAACTTTAAAAGATGCTTTTGATGCCATTAACCTGGGAACTTATACGGGTGCACTTCACATTTTATTATATGGCAATACTACTGAAACTGCATCTGCCTTGTTAAATGCAAGTGGATCTGGTGCGGCCAGCTATACTTCATTATCTATTAACCCGGATGCAGGTTCAGCTATCACAGTTTCAGGTGCCATCACCGGACGGTTGATAGACCTGAATGGTGCAGACAACGTAACCATTGATGGTCTCAATACCGGTGGAAATTCTTTAACCATCTCAAACACTGCAACGGGCGCATCCAGTGCCATCCGTTTCATTGGGGATGCATCTTCCAATACCATACAAAAATGTACTATATTGGGTTCTGCTTCTACAGCAGCCAATGGGGTAATCCAGTTCTCAAACGGAAATGTAACAGGTAATGACGGCAACAATATCAACAACTGTAATATTTCTGCCGCCGGTGCAAACTTACCGATCAATTGTATCTATTCATTGGGTTCAAGTCTTACAATTGATAACAGTAGTAATACGATAAGTACAAATAATATTTCAGATTTTGGTAATGCAACAACTTCTTCCAGGGGGATAAACCTTGATGCAACGGGTAATTCAGCCTGGACGATTACAAACAATCGAATATTTCAGACTGCTACCAGGGTAACTTCGGGTGCATCTGTAATTGGAGTAAATATAGGTATTGGTGAAGCTTATATCATTACTGGAAATGTGATCGGTTTTGCCAATTCAGCTGGAACTGGTACTACTAATATTGTAGGGGCTACCAGTGGTGTACTTTCAGGTACATTCCCTAGTGCATATGGAGTGGGAACTGTAGTAGGAAGTGCTACTGGTTTCCGTGGCATTAACTGTTCTTTTAATGCTTCAAGTGTAGCGTCTTCCATTCAAAATAATACGGTAGCCGGTATAGCACTTTTTACAGGTACAGGGCAGTTATATGGTATAGCTGTTTTTGCTGGTTCTGCGAATATTGGTACTACTACAGGTAATACAATTGGTTCAACCACCGGTACCGGTTCTATATATACATGCGTTACAGCCACTGGTACAACAATTTTTGGCCTTGTTGGTAGCAGCGCCAATACTATAGTTATTAAGAATAATACGATCGGCGCTATTGATGCCACAGGGGCGGCTGCGGGTGTTGCAGGTAGTCTTCAGGGTATTAATACAGCAGGTGTTGGAAGTTTTACAATTACAAATAATACCATTGGTAATTCAACAAACCCTAATTTAAGGATGGGAAACCTTTTTACCGGAACAATTGCAACACTTTCAAATGTGGGAACTACTTTCGGAACGGCAACAGGGGCTTGTGCTTTCAGGGGTATAAATGCCGG
>JAYSWW010000297.1:0-1553 GCA_043717805.1 Ferruginibacter sp. | reverse complement strand
TTGGTTTTATCAATGTCAGCAACATTCGGATGGTCGTGGATTTACCTGCACCATTCTGTCCAAGGAATCCATAAACATCTCCTTCATTGACAGAAAATGAAAGTCCACTTACAGCCGTTAGATCATTAAATTTTTTTGAGAGATCGTTTACCTCAATAACTAGACCCATGTAAATATTATATCAATAAAGGTAAAACGGATTATCAAACAAAAAGTTTATTAATTCAGCTGTTTTTTTAAAATAACCGAGGAGAAAAAGAATAAGGTCGTAAAAATTTTATTTTAAATTCATATAAGACTGAAGTGCATTCACATATTGCTCAAAAGCATCAATGCCTTTTGGAGTGATCTTGCAAAGCGTTTGAGGATAATTGTCTTTGAATTGCTTGGTAACTTCGATATAATCCGACTCTTTAAGTTTATTGATCTGTACACTTAAATTTCCGGCAGTAGAGTTGGTTTTTTCCCGGATAAAGGTAAACTCAGCCTCCTTCAGGCTAATGAGCAGGCTAATTACGGCGAGGCGTAACTGAGAATGCAATATGGGGTCAAGTTCTTTAAATTCCATCAGAGGCCTGAATTATGATTGAGTTGTATTTTTACTTTTTCTATATTGAGACCGTAATAACAATCCCGGTATGATATAACCAATCAAAACAGCAGCTGCCATGATGAGCATATCGTATTTGAATTCTTTATTTATGAATATGGCAACAGCCCCGGCCCAGTTAACAGCAGCGCCAACCATCAGGGCACGTGATTTAATTACACCTCCTCTTATCAACATCAGGAATGCAAAGATCATTAGCAAGTACCCAAATCCGGCATTGGGGCTGACTGCTACATTGATAGAGAAAATGATTATAAAAAGACTGATCACAAAACCTATATCGACCAATTTCAAAGTATCATCTATATAGGTTCTTACAGTTTTTTTATTAGGTCTGAAAATATCATACCCCAATAAAATGATCGTAAATAATCCAAAAACATTCCACCCAAGGAAAATATTTTCAGCCCCGATTTGTATTAAAATGTAAGTCGACAATGATGTCAGAAATAATAATGTTCCCCATAACAACCAGCTATTACCACTATCAGATATATTGGTTTTTGCCTGGTTGATCATTTGGTGTATGATCTCGAGGCTTTTTTCGTTTGAAAGTTGTTGATCGTTTGGCATATCAGTTTTGATTTTTGAATTTTTTTCTGAGCAGAAAACCTGGAATGATCCATGCGGCCACTACCGCCGCACTTATAAATAAAAGCTGAAAATCAATTGGCACAAAAACACTTCCCAATGCCAGGATCCAGCAGATAATTCCACAGATTACAAGTGGCCTGAATTTTAAAATGGCACCAGATAAGAAAGTTGGCATTCCATATAATACCAAAATAGCAGGGTCAATACTGAAAAAAGCTTTCAGTTTTACTAATATAAATATGATAATCAACATACAGAAAAAAAAACAGATCCAGACGTATTTTATAATATCGGCCGTATACGTTTTTACCTTTTCCTTTTTTTTCCGGCGTGAAATATAAATCACCTG
>JAYSWW010000296.1:0-1553 GCA_043717805.1 Ferruginibacter sp. | reverse complement strand
CAACTCTTTTTTGTGTGAAGCAGATCCCATCGCATGGATAAGTAAAAACGTTTTTTTATTGGCCAAAATATCTCCGCCCTTTTGCTTACCAGTTTTATTATGGTCTCCGAATGCGTCCAGGTAATCGTCCTGTACCTGGAAAGCGATGCCAAGTTTTTCACCAAATGCGTATAAATGCTGCTGGTTACCGGAACCTGCACCACCAATGACGGCGCCCATTTGAAGGCTTGCAGCAAGCAAAACAGATGTTTTAAGCGTGATCATACGTTCGTATTCTTCAAAACTTACATTTTCCTTCTGCTCAAAATCCATGTCAAGTTGCTGCCCCTCGCATACTTCCCTTGCAGTTTTATTGAACAATGAAATGATCCGCTGGAGGTGATCGGGTTTTATTTTATTTAAATGATCATAAGCTGCAACCAGCATAACATCACCAGCCAGTAAGGCTGTTGAATCGCCATATTTTGTATGAACGGTTTCCATGCCACGACGCAAAGGTGCCTTGTCCATGATATCGTCGTGTATCAGGCTGAAATTGTGAAAAAGTTCTATAGCAGTTGCTACTTCATAAGCATCGGGATCAATCTCATCAAAAAGTTCATTCCCCATCAAAACGCAAACAGGGCGTACACGTTTACCGCCGATCTTTAGAATATACTGAGATGCATCATACAGATTGTGTGGCTCCTGCGGAAAATGTCTCCTATCAAATCTTTCTTCAAAAAGTTTAGACAGCGTTGTGAATGATTGCATTCGTTGATACCGGTTTAAAATTTTAGTACATAGTTCTTCATTCATAGTTATATAGTTTCTGAGTACTTAGAACCATAAACGCTGAACTATTTTTTCCTCACTGATTTTTTTGTGGTTTTTGGTTGTTTTATTTCATCTGGCACCCAATGATAATCCAATTGCCTTTTTGTAAGGTTTGCGGCAACCACTTTAATATTGATCTTGTCTCCCATCCTGAATTTTTTTGCTGTTCGGATACCCACCAACGCATAATCTGTTTCATCATATTTGAAATCATCAAAATCATACAGATCCCTGACACTTACCAGGCCCTCGCATTTATGTGCAATGGTTTCAACCCAAAAACCAAATGTAGAAACACCACTGATGATGCCTTCAAATTCATCTCCCACAAATTGCTGCATATATTGAACCTGCTTATATTTATTTCCTGCACGTTCAGATTCCATTGCGCCTCGTTCCCTGTCACTGCAATGCTTACACTTTTCATCCATCTTCTTATCTATCTTCAGGTTCTTTTCAAGGCATTGCTGTAAAACCCTGTGAACCAGCACATCGGGATAGCGGCGGATCGGGGAGGTGAAATGACAATAATTTTCAAAACCCAATCCGTAATGGCCAACATTTTCAGTTTTATAAACAGCCTTGGCCATCGTCCTTATGCCCAATTGTTCAAGCACGTGCTGCTCCGGTTTTCCCTGCACATCTTCCAGCAATTTATTAAACGATGAAGCAATTTCCTTTTCATTGTTCAGATCAAACTTATAGCCGAATTTTTTGGCATATGCCGCAAATGCTTT
>JAYSWW010000295.1:0-1554 GCA_043717805.1 Ferruginibacter sp. | reverse complement strand
TCTTTAGGTGGATTGTCAGCATTTGATATTGCCTGGGACCATGCCGACAAAATTGATAAAGTGGGCGTTTTCTCGGGAGCATTCTGGTGGCGTGACAAGGATGCATCTTCACCGGATTACTCTGATGATAAAGACAGGATCATCATAAACAAGATACACTCCTCCAGAAAAAAACCGCACCTGCAATATTGGTTTTATGCAGGTGGCAAAGAAGAAAATGCTGACAGGGATAAAAATGGTATCATTGATGTTATAGATGACACCAAAGATCTTGTTGAAATGGTAAAAAGTAAAAATGTATGCAGCCCGGATGATATTGTTTATACAGAAGACCCGAACGGAATACATGATCAAAAATACTGGAGCCATTATTACCCATCCTTTCTTACCTGGGCTTTTGGAAAAAGATGATATAGAACACGAATTTTTAAAAACAAAAATCACGAATAATTACCTATGTTCATAAAAATTCGTGTGATCAATAATACAATTAATTATTTCTTGAAATGTTACTTGCGCCGGTAACCTGTTGATCTTTGATAACTGCATTTCCCTTAAAAGAAATATCGCTTGCACCTGTTGCACGAGCTTTCAGTTCTTTATTCACAGTAATATTTATGTCAGATGCACCGGATGCATTTGCGGTGCATATTTCTGAAGTCAGATCATACCCCCTTACATCACTGGCTCCTGAGCTTTCAATATTTAAAACAAAAGTATTGCCACTGATCTTTGCATCTGATGCCCCACTCAGGTCAAGGGTTAGTTTATTGACTTCTAATTCACCATTGAAAACACTTGCTCCTGATAGTTTTAAAAATAAAGAAGGAACAGTTATTTTACCCGCTGTGAATATTTCTGAAGCACCAGAAGCATCAATAACTTCTATGTCTTTAAATGCAACATAGACAATCATTTTCCTGTTCTTTTTACTCCAGTTCTTTTCACCATAATAATATATTTTAAGGACATTGTTTTCAACAACCGTTTTAATTCCGTTGGATATATTTTCAGTAGAACCACTCACAGCAACTTCTTCTTTATCTGATTGCGAAATAAAAAGCTCAATACCACCTGATAGCTCGATCGAGTGAAAACTGCCATTGATGGCTCGTTGCTCTGCATGCTGATCAACCACATATTGTTTTTGTGCATTGGCAATTACCTGGAAACAAAAAATACCGATGAGAAAAAATATTTTTTTCATAATAAAAAATAAAAATTACTGGCTATACTTTTTTTACGATACCGCCACTGCTGATATCAATATTGCTGATCAATGCTGTTCCTTTGTAATGAATTCCTCCCCCGCTGTTTGCCTTTGCAGACAATTCTTTTTCAACAGATATTTTAATCCCGGCACCACTGCTTGCTTTGGCATCACAATTATTTACAGCAAATTCATATCCTTTAAAACTGGCACCACTGCTTACATCGATTGTGATCTTCTCTGCTTTTCCTCGAAGATTTATTTCTGATCCGCTGTTCTGATCAACAGACATTTCTTTGGCAATAATATTACCATTAAAGCCAGCACCACTGGTTAATTTCATG
>JAYSWW010000294.1:0-1554 GCA_043717805.1 Ferruginibacter sp. | reverse complement strand
ATTATTTAACTGAAAGTCTTTAACAGCAGGATGGAAATTCCATACAATACGGTTGATATGAAAATGCCTTTTGCCGTCTTGTCTTTCATTGCATTGATATACATGGTAAATAAGAATGCATTTAACAGCAGGGAAAGCGTTAATGCAACCGAAAGGGTTTTATGCCCTGGTTCATAGTACATGAATTGCACAGTTTCTTTGTAAGTAAATATGCCGAATTTATACAGTTTAAATAAGATCAATCCTAAAACAGGGGCAATCATTCCAAGCGCCAAACCAAAAACGAGGCTGTCTTTCTTAAATATCATTTGAATATTTTACTTTTTTCAAGTTGTTTTTTCAGGGTATAATTTGTCAGGTCAAACTGAACGGGAACCACGCTTGCATAATTATGCGCCAATGCCCAAACATCTGTATCTTTTCCTTTATCAAAATTTACAAATTCACCGGTGAGCCAGTAATATTTTTTGCCGTGCGGATCCAGGCGTTCATCAAAATCTTCCTCATATTTTGCATATGCCTGCCTGCATATCTTGATTCCTGCAATTTCTGAAGGGGGAACAGCAGGGATATTTACATTCAGCAATAAATGCTTGTCCATTAATTTTTGAGACAATAGTTTTTTTACGATCTTATTCACTATTTGCCTGGATGCAGTAAAATCTGCTTCATAGCGGTAATCCAGCAATGAAAAACCTATGCTGGGAATTCCTTCAATGGATGCTTCCATTGCAGCAGACATGGTACCGCTGTAAATTACATTGATAGAATGATTTGCCCCATGGTTGATACCACTCAGGCACAGGTCTGGTTTTCGGTGAAGAATCTTATCAACGGCAAGTTTTACACAATCCACCGGGGTGCCGGTTGTTTGCCATGCTTCAATCTCACCAAAAAGATTCATCTTATTCATTCGCAGGGGAGAACCAATGGTAATTGCATGCCCCATGCCGCTTTGCGGTTTATCGGGTGCCACAACTACAACTTTTCCAAGATCTTTAACTGCTTCCACAAGGTTTCGTATACCCGGTGATGTTATGTCATCATCATTCGTAATCAGAATGACAGGTTTTTCTTTCTTTTTCGTCATTATTTTTTCCTTCCTTATATTATTTAATAAAATTAATTGAACCACCTCAACAATGGTCTTGCTATTTCTGTCCGGAAAGGCCACGGTATGGCTGCCAGTATGAGTAACAATGCCAGTCCGAAGAACAGCAACATTTTCCTGTGTTTGGCAGCATCAGTGGAAGCTCTTTTTACCGAGGTCCTGCCAACATGAACCAATATCCAGGCAATGATCATCATCAAAGAATGTTCTACTGTAAAAAACCTGTCTAAACCATTTTTCATAACAGGCCCCATACCACCCTTAAGTTTATCGAACCACGAATTGGAAAAGTATAAAACAAGCCCAAGCAATAATTGAATATCGCAACCGATCATGAAAAAAAGGTTGCTTCTGTTGTCATTTAAACTATAAGGCCTTTTACTCATTACACCACTTATAGCATTCAATAAGGTCCATAACCCAAAAAGTAAAATGGCCCAGCG
>JAYSWW010000293.1:0-1554 GCA_043717805.1 Ferruginibacter sp. | reverse complement strand
TATCCCTTTCTACCGGCACTACAGCAAGCCCGTTGCGGTAATTCTTGCGGATACGGTCGTAACTCATCAACAAGCGCTCATCCACATGACTCCTTGCTTCAGCAGCAATTTTATTATAATGTTTTTCTTCCTTCTCGGTTTCTTTGATGATCTTCTCCAGTTCGGATTTTTTACCATTCAGGTTTGCTTCTTTTGTGCTCACAGCTTTTTTGGCGGCTTCCAGTTGTTTGGCTTTTTCAGCTATTTCTTCTGTAGCATCTTTGATATGTTTTTCACAAAGCTTTTCTTCAAGCTGCTGCATCTCGATTTCTTTGTTGATAGCCTCAAATTCACGGTTGTTCTTAACATTATCACTCTGTTTCTCATACTTTTTAATAAGCGCCTGCGCTTCTTTGATACCTTCTTTCTTCTGCTCAATAAATTCCTGGATACCATTGATCTCTTCTTCCACGCGTGTCTGGCGTGCATGAAGCCCTTCTATTTCGTCTTCGAGGTCCTTAACTTCCATTGGTAATTCGCCCTTGAGGATCTGAACCTCATCAAGCTTACTGTCAATTTTTTGAAGGGAAACCATCGAAGACAATTTTTCTTCTACCGAAAATTCTTTTACTGAAGCCATATGAATGTTTGTTTATTTTTTAATTACGGGCTGGCCAATTACTGAAAATACTTTACGGGATTGGTATTGACGCCTGTTTTTAGGACTGCAAAGTTAGGGAAATTTTCCCTCAAAATATCAAACAAAAGGTCAGTTGTGAACTGTTCGCTCTCGTAGTGGCCGATATCAGCCAATAAGATCTTATGATCTGCGTCAAAAAATTCATGGTATTTTACATCGGAAGTAACATAAACATCGGCTCCGGATGCAATAGCAGCGCCTGTTAAGAAACTTCCCGCTCCCCCGCATAAGGCTATTTTTTTAACCGGTTTGCCCAAAAATTCTGTATGCCTGATGATGGAAAGATTGAATTTTTCTTTCAACAGCATTAAAAATGACTTTTCATCCATTTCAACACTTAGTTCACCCAAAATGCCGGTTCCGGTTTGCTGGTAAATATTGTTAAGTGAGTAAATATCATAGGCAATTTCTTCATAAGGATGGGCATTTTTCATTGCTTTCAGTACCTGAGCTTGTAACCAAACGGGGAAAATAACTTCCACTTTTTCCTCGTTTTCGAAATGTCTTTCTCCGGGCTTCCCTATAAATGGATTGGCCCCCATATTCGCCTTAAAACTTCCTTTACCCAAACCGGCAAAACTGCATTCACTGTAATTTCCTATTTCCCCGGCACCTGCTTTAAACAATGAGTCCAGTAAAGGTTCTTTGTGTGCAACCGGAACAAATACTGCCAGTTTTTGTAAAAGATTTTCTTTTGGAACCAGGATACTTCGGTTTACCAGGCCGATGGTATCTGCAATTTTTCCATTAACGCCCCCGATCACATTATCAAGATTGGTATGAATGGCATAAATGGCTATATCATTCCTGATTGCTGTGATGATCGTTTTCTCAACATAATTCTTTCCTGTTATTTTTTTCAACCCTTTAAAGAT
>JAYSWW010000292.1:0-26360 GCA_043717805.1 Ferruginibacter sp. | reverse complement strand
TGGCCTCGCCAGGAATCGAACCTGGATCTGGAGCTTCGGAAACTCTTATACTATCCATTGTACTACGAGGCCTATTTGATAGATGCTGGATTCCGGATACTGGATTCCGGATAAGAGCATTCTACTATTACAGAACAAATTTGTTTACTGGTAATAATTATTTAATAATCCACTACTTTGCAAATCCCTGGATATTGGTTCCAAATATTTTTACTGCAATGGCCAGCAATATTACACCGAAAAATTTTCTTATTACAATCATTCCGTTGGGGCCCAGCATTCTTTCTATCCAACTCAATGATTTCAATACCAAATAAATAACAATACAATTGATCAATATCCCGATAAGAATATTTGCATCATGGTAATTTGCCTTCAGACTCATGATGGTAGTAAGAGTTCCCGAGCCGGCTATTAGTGGGAATGCGATCGGTACAACACTGCCACTTTTGGGATC
This sequence comes from Ferruginibacter sp., assembly GCA_043717805.1. Taxonomy (GTDB): domain Bacteria; phylum Bacteroidota; class Bacteroidia; order Chitinophagales; family Chitinophagaceae; genus Ferruginibacter. The sequence goes on along the minus strand of JAYSWW010000292.1, from coordinate 25,903 downwards.
ACTATCGGGTTTAAAAAATTCCAATCCAAGCACCATCTCCAGGCCGATGATAAAGATCACAATGCTTCCTGCAACTGCAAAGGATTTTACATCCAGGCCAAGTACATTTAAAAACTGCTGACCAACCAGCAAAAATAAGATCATCAAACCCCCGGAAGCAATGGTAGCCTGCTCTGACCTGATCTTCCCACCCATTTTGGTACGCAAGGATGCCAATACCGGAATATTACCTATCATGTCGATGATGGCAAAGAGCGTAAATGTTATTGTGATTATTTCATTGATTGATATATCATCGAGGCTCATTTGCTGTCTTTTTGCAAAGATAAACTTATCAATGGTTGCTTAAAAATGAAATATCATCTCTGTTGTGCTGAAGTAAGAAACATCGCCTGTAAGATTATTAATTCCCCCGAACGTCAATTACTTTAAAATGAATCTCACTTTTATTCCGCCGGAAAACTGTTGTGCTGCAGCGGGATTGTAAAACCTGTTGGCTGAAGCATTCAGGTCGTTCCCCAGACTGTATGGATTATTGAATGATTTATTGTAAGAAAAAAACAAATCTGTTGTAATGTACTTACTCAAAAATAATTTATACCCTAACCTGGCAAAAAACAAATTGTATGCACTGGCATAAAAACTGTTAAGATCATTCAATGCGATCTTATCAGTATAACTATACGTAAGATTGGCATAAACAGCAATAGCCGTATTCAGGTCTGCAGCACAGACAAAAACATTTGGTGAAGTGCCTGTTAACCGGTTCCCGTCAAATATTGAAGTTCCCTGGCCATAATTAACAAACCTTGCATGAATATTGGTATAACTGATCCGGGCATTTATTTGCCGGATAAATTTATTGTTATTGTTTACAGGAAAATAATCAACACTTGCCTCAAACCCCTGCTGTTTGGTTTTTCCTGTATTTACAAAATAATCCCCGCCGCTTGCATCCCTGCGGCTTACAATGGTATTTTTCAATCCGAAAATATAATAAGAAATGTCTGCAACCAGTTTATGCTGCATGAGATCTGCTTTGATCCCGGCTTCATAATTCAATGCCGTTTCTGCACTCAGCTGTTTATTAAAATTTCCATCCCCCGCATGCACCTCATCTATAGAAGGCGGCGAAAACCCTTTGCTGACAGCGGCATAAACACTTACCCTGCTATTTATTTTTTTCAAAAGAGAGATACGTGGAACTAACTGTGGGGTAAAATTGCTTCTTTCTTGTACAGATGGTATCTTATTCAGTCTTACAAATCCATAATGAAAATTATTGTAGCTTATTCCGGCATTCAGGATAAGGCTTTCCGTTAAACTGATATCGGTTTGCAAAAACACATTGAACTGTCTTGCATCAATTTCATCGTGGTATTGCAATGTATCTGTTTCACCCAGTTTGTTTCCAAAAGTAGCGTTGTTGGTAAATCCATATTGGTATTCCGTTCCCAAAATCCCGGTAAATATTTTATGCTGGTATTTCAGTACCGATCTTACAGCAACTGCCTGTTCAGTTTTCCTTTCGTAATTACGAATGGTTGGATTTCTAAAATTTGTATTTGAAAAACAGATGGAAGTGTTGTTATTCCAATGATCGTTAAACCGGTATTCATTAGCAAACCCGGCATACAATGTTTTAAGATACAATGCTGCTTTTTGGGCTTCAGCACTTTTAAAAATACCTGCTGCGGGCCTTGCCTGTCGTGGATCAATAAGCATTTCAGCCTGCGTTAATGCCCCGGGTGTTTGATACCATAGATCACTGTAAAATATATTGGCGCTTACATTTTGTTTCGAACTGATAAAAAAACTGCCTGAAAAATTTGCCACATCCCTTCGCATATTTGTATGTACCCGGTAACCATCTGATTGCTGGTGTGAAAATGAAAAAGCGGTGACGGAATTTTTGTCCGCCTTATTATAAGTTGTATTTACAGAAAAAAGCCCATAGCTGCCGGCAGTTGCCTGTATGCTGATATTTTTTTCCTTTGCTGTAACCAGGTTGCTTTTTAATAATATCACACCTCCGGTACCGGCACCATACATGCTGCCTGAAGGGCCTTTTAATACCTCGATCTTACCAATATTATTCAATGACAGTTCATTAAAATATGTATTACCATTTGCATTGGTAAATGGAATGCCGTTCCAGTAAATTTTTACATTGCGAACACCAAAAGTAGATCTCAGCAAGTTACCTCTTATACTCAACCTGTAACTTCCGGGGCTGCGTTCATCCATCTTTACACCCGGTATTGTATTGATAGCCGGCACAAAAGATTCATTGCTATATCTTTCCAGTGACGGCCTGTTCAGCACCGCTACTGCAGCAGGAATATTCCGGATGCTGCTGTTTCTTTCAAATGCATTTACAATTGTTCCCGGTAAGAAAAGATCATTTCTTACCAATATAACCGGGGCTACCTGTTCTTTCACAATCTTTATTACAACAGTTTCATATCCCACATGGCTGAATGAAAGCGAAAAATTTATAGTAGATGATGAGAAGGAATAATTGCCGGCTGAATCTGTTAATGCAGTCAATTGTTTTTTTCCAACACGAATGGACACAGCTTCCAAAGGTTGCTGTTGTTCATCCAGCACATTTCCTTTGATGATATATTGGGCACAGCAAAACTGAATGAACAACATAAGGAAAAATGTTATGCCGGTATATTTCTTCATATAAAAGTATGGATACAATAAAGTTCCTGATAATAAACGGTACGGAAATGAAAAATGTTATCAGGAGATCAGGTTTTTTTAGCGGATTGCAGCTTCAACGCCTGTAAACATGCAAGGCACAGGCAATCATTGTATTGACTTTCTATAAATGCGGTTTCTGAAACTGATAATTTTAGTTGGCTGCACTGGCATTGAGTAATACTGCCCGCTTTGCATTCAAATACATTTTTGCAACGTGGACATTCTTTTTCTTCATGTTTACACATGGAATCAATGTTTAACCGGGAAAGTGTACCGGATGTTAAACCGTTTTATACACTTTCCCGGTGTACTTTTATAAATAACTTAAAACCTGATATTTAAACCTGCCATAAAGTTAAATCTACGGCTGTTGTAACCTCTTACTTCAAAATATTTTTCATCTGTGATGTTCTTCAGGTCTGCATATACTTTAAAATGCTTTGTTATTTCATACGATGAATAAAGATTCCATGTATAATATGCGGACATTTCAACCGGAGCCAATCCAAAACCAGCCGGTTCCATGCGCTTGCTGATGCTTTGTATGCCAGTATTCAGGTACCAGCCTTTACAAATATCAATCCCCACATTCATATTAATGGATTGTTTTGGCCGGCGGAATAAATTAAAATAAGCTGTGTCCTTATTGTTATCTGTTGTTTCAATCCGGCCATCCAGGTTTGTATAGTTGGCATTTAATCTTACCTTACCAAAATCCACTGAAGCTTCCAGCTCAAACCCTTTGTCCTTTTGCTCATCGGCATTAACGTAATAACTAAAATAGTTTGGAGGACCTTCGCTAAAGAACTGAATGTTGTTCTTAATATTCCGTATAAAATAAACAGCCCTGAGATTTACTTTTTCTTTTTGGTATTGTATCCCACCTTCAAAACTCAAAGATTTTTCAGGATCAAGTTCTTTGTATGGATTTTTATATTCCGAATAAACCTGGTATAAAGAAGGAGCTTTAAATCCTGATGTGATGTTGGCAAAAAACTTGACCTTCTTATTAATTACATACGACGGATTGAATGAAAATGTAAATACATTGCCATACTTATTAAAATTATTATAGCGCCCGCCCAACTCCAAATTAAATCCGGCAATATCTTTTATAACTACTGAAGTATATACTGCAAACTGTTTTACGCTGGCTGTATCGCCCAAAGCGGTTGTGTACGGATAAGGACTGAAGTAATCCCGTGAATAATAATCCTGTTCTGTGGATTGCCTGCGGTAATCTGTTCCTACCAATACATCTATATGTTTCGTTACAAATAAATTACTGTAAAGTTCTACGAAATGCGACTTTCCTTTATAATTACCTTTACTGAAATAAGAATATGCATATTGGGGAACAGACAAAGAATCATCTAAATAATCCCTTTCAGTATTGTTGTAGCTGTAATTAAAATGCAGCATGCTTTTACCGATCTTATAATCTGCACCAAAACCAGCTAACAGGTTTTTGGTGGTAAATGTATAATCAGCATCATCTGTAAACCTGTCGGCATCGGAATCAGCTTTATAATTGCTGAATTGTGTGGACAGGTGCAACGATAATTTATCATTGATCTTTTGGCCTATATTGGCATGAACAACATTTTCATCAAAGCCATCTTTATCAAAACCCTGGTTCCCCTGCTCATCATAAGCCGATGAAAAACCTTTGCTTTTTATTTTACTATACTGGATATTGTAATTGGTATTTTTTAAAGAACCATTGATACCAATTGTTCCTTTATAAGTTCCATAAGTTCCGCCTGCAAGATCTGCAGCAACAGCGATTTTCTTTGTTCCTCCTTTTTTTGTAATTACATTGATCACTCCTGCAATGGCATCACTGCCATATAAAGTAGATTGGCTGCCCTTTAATATCTCAATCCTTTCTACCTGGTTTATTGAAATAAAATTCAGGTCAAAAGCTCCACTGATTCCGGATACATCATAAACCGGGATGCCGTCTATCAATACAAGGGTTTTACCGGCACTTGCACCACGCATATATACATCCTGGTTAGTTCCCAAAGGGTTACCGGCTCCTGTAATGGTAAGTCCGGCCTGGATGCCAAGCAATTCCGTTATTGTTTTACCACTGTTCCGTTCAAGTTCTTCCTGTGTAATTACAGTTAATACTTTACCTGTCAACGATTGCTTGATTGGATACCTGGTAGCAGTGATCACTACGTCATCCAATTGTTTGGTACTGTCTTTTTGTGCGTACGCTTTGCTGCTGATAATAATAGCAGCCAGCATAAAAAATTTCATTTTCATTTTTGAAAATTTTTTGTTGTGACTGCTTTCGTGGAAAATAAGTGACTGCTGCGAACAACAACCACGGCGAAATATAAATGCTTTACAGCTTTTACACTCCATGCCTCTCGACCCGAAAGCTTTGAATGCCTGCCTGATGGTAGACAGGATTGTTACGTAAACCTGGCAGGTCTTCTGACTTGACTTCTGTTGAATACCTTCCCGTTAAATAATAACAGTGGTATGAAGATTCAACAGTTGCAGGTGATTAAAATACTGTTAAGTAGCAGTTGCAGGGAAGACCCCTACTTGCCACTTGTTTTTTCCACCAGCGAAGCCTTACAGCTACGGGGATAGCGCCGGATTTACACCGGACTTCCCTTTTAATTCCGAACATTCGGAAACCAAATTAGGTGCAAATGTATAGAGAATGAAATTGAATCTGTAAAATTATTTATTTTAAAGTGTCGTTTGTAAATTTATCATTGACATTAAAGTATGGTAAAAAACAAAGCCACTGATAGACAGTGGCTTTGTAATAAATTCTGAAATTTTTATCAATCTTCTTTACGGCATTTTTCCACAATTTTGTGAAATATGTCATGCGCTTCGGTGATCAGCACTTTTAATTCTTCGTCGCTTGATTTTTCTTTTATAGCCGAATTAATGATCTCACATTTCTTCACCAACTCTTCCAACGTGGATTTTGTTTCTTCAGGCTTATAAGTAGCAGGAATTTTAGAGGCCTGCCAGGCTTTTGCAGAAAGAAGTAAACTGTCTGCTTTTTCTCTCAATGGTTTAAAATTACCTTCTTCGGATGGGTGAAAAGTACTGCTCATGAACGAATGGAATTTTTTCATTTCAGGCCAGGCCGTTTTGCTGTTTTGTGCAAAACCCGTAACAGGAAGCATTGCCAGTATGATCACAGCTAATCTAACAATTGATTTCATATAATTATTTTTTTCAAAAATAAACAAATATTCGTTTTATCCTAATTTCATTTTTAGGTTTTTGGCACTATTGGTGCCTGATAAAATAGCCGTATCTTCAAAAAATGGTGCCAAAATCAAAATTAAACCTCTTCGACTTTACCATGATCATGGTAAGTTTTGTTATTGGGATGGGCATCTTCCGTACCCCGGTTAATGTAGCTGCAGCATCTCCCACGCCTGCAATTTTTTATGCTGCATGGATCTCGGGAGGCTTAATTGCATTGTGTGGAGCACTAACTTATGCAGAAATAGGTAGCCGATATCCTGTAACAGGCGGATATTATAAAGTATTTTCTTATGCGTATCACCCATCGATTGCTTTTGCAGTAAATTGTATCATTCTGATATCAAATGCAGCTTCTCTTGCTGGTGTTGCTTTAATTGGTGCAGAATATATCATTAAAGTGATCATGCCGAATGCTTCTGATACCCAGGCCGTTCAGATCAGCATTGCAATTGGTTCTATCCTGCTTTTTTATGGAATAAATTTGTTGGGATTAAAGATGAGTGCACGGACTCAAAACATACTGACAATAATAAAGATCAGTATGATACTATTATTGATCACACCACTTTTTTTTTCTGATATTCATCAAACAGTTTCAACGTCGGTACAATCAATCAGCCCCGGCTTTATGGAATATATCAAAGCATTTGGTATCGGCCTCGTTGCTGTATCATTTACTTATGGGGGATACCAGCAATCCATAAATTTTGGTGAAGAAGTGAAAGAACCTTCCAAAAATATTCCGAAGGGAATTTTCATCGGCATATTCATTATAATCATTCTTTATCTGAGCATCAATTATGCTTATGTAAAAATTATCGGATTTGAAAATCTGAAACACGCATCCGGTATAGCTGCTATCATGGCAAGCCATGTTTTTGGAACGGCTGCAGGAAACATATTGTCACTTTTTCTTTTTCTTTCCGTGCTGGCATATGTGAATGTTTTGCTGATGAGCAATCCACGGGTAATGCAGGCCATGAGCGATGAAGGTGTTTTGCCAAAGAAATTCGGACAAAGAACCATAAAAACTGAAGTGTTGCTTACTTCTCTCAGTGTATTTGCTGCCATGTGTTCACTGATCGTTTTCTGGGCCAAAACTTTTGATGAGATCCTGAGTTTTTCTATTTTCCTGGATTGCTTTGGGATGGTTTTATCGGCTGCAACCATATTTATCCTGCGTAAGCGAACTGCGCATCTTGACAATACGGGTATTTATAAAATGAAATTGTACCCCTTTATGCCGGTTTTATTCATTGCTGCATATATTTTTGTTGCCATCAGTATATTTATAGACAAGCCGTACACAGCATTAACAGGATTGGGAATACTGGCATCATTCATAGCATTGTATTTTATTGTAAGGTCATTTACAAAAAACAAATAACTGATCAATGGACTTTTCTTATATCATCAATGAATTGGCTGAAGACCGTGAGCATTATTTCAACGCCATTGCTCCTCCCATTATTCAAACCAGTAATTTTTCTTACGACACAGTTGATGCCATGCGTAAAGCGATGTCGGACGAATATTCAGCATTCCTTTACAGCAGGGGAAACAATCCCACCGTTGATATCCTTTGTAAAAAATTAGCTGCACTGGATGGAGCTGAAGATTGCCTTGTTTTTAACAGCGGAGCCGCAGCTATATTTGCTTCCGTATTGGCAAATGTAAAAGCAGGAGATCATATTGTATGTGTAGACAAACCTTATACCTGGGTTCAAAAAATGTTCAATGACATACTTCCCAGGTTTGGTATTTCCACTACGTACATTGATGGCCGCTATATTGAAAATTTTGAAAGGGCAATATTACCAAATACAACAGTTATTTACCTGGAAAGCCCCAACAGCTGGGATTTTGCATTGCAGGATCTGAAAGCAGTTGCGGAACTGGCTCGAGCAGAAAACCTGCCTGACCGGCAGGCAGGCATCACAACAATTTGCGACAACAGTTATTGTACTCCCATTTACCAACGGCCGATTGAATATGGTATTGACCTGGTTGTACAATCAGCCACAAAATACATCAGTGGCCACAGTGATACCATCGCCGGTGTTCTAAGTGGAAGTAAGAAAATGATTGAAAAGATCTTCAACAGTGAATACATGAATATCGGAAGTGGCATTCAACCATTCAATGCCTGGTTGCTCATCCGGGGATTAAGAACGTTGCCAATAAGACTGGATAGAATCAGCTTGTCAACACTTAAACTGGTTGATTTTCTTAAACATAATCCCAAAGTAGAAGAGGTCATTTTTCCTTTTGATGAAGGTTTTATCCAATACGAATTGGCGAAAAAACAGATGTCCGGGGCATGCGGGTTACTTAGTTTTATCATAAAAGCTGGGTCCCTTCAGCAGGTAGAAAAATTTTGCGAATCCTTACATCATATATTAATGGCTGTTAGTTGGGGCGGCCATGAAAGCCTGGTCATTCCAAAAATAGTAGGAATAAAACCCGAAGAATTTGACCCTTCAAACAAAGAACACAGGATGATCAGGATGTATGTGGGGCTGGAAGATGCAGATTACCTGATCAAAGACCTGCAACAGGCATTCGGAGCTATTTAGGATCGCCTGGTCCCTGTAACAATCTATTCTATAAACACTGTAAATTACCGTTTATAAAATTGCCTGTGCCCTTTTACATCAGGAAATTATATTTTTGCTTTATGCGTAAATCAATTTTTACCCTCATATTACTTTCCTTTATCAGTTTGGCTGTGAATGCACAACAAAAATGGGATCTCAAATCTGTTGTGGAATACGCCATGGCCAATAATATTTCTGTAAGGCTGAGTGATGTCCAGGCAAAGGTAGCTGCACTCACATATAAGCAAAGCAGGTTATCACAGATACCAAATGCAAATTTTTCGGGCAATACAGGTTATAACAGTGGCAGCAACCAGGATCCAACTACTTTCAGCAGGATCACAGAAACATATCTTTCAGCGGGCCTTCAATTGCAAAGCAGTGCAGATATCTTTAATTTTTTCAGCAAGCGAAATACCATCGCCGGAAATGAATGGGAACTCAAAGCCTCAAAAGCCTTTGTTGATAAAACAAAGAATGACATTGCTTTAACTGCCGCAAATGCATACCTGCAGGTTTTGCTGGCAAAAGAACAGGAGAAAATAACCCTGGTTCAGCTTAAGCAAACGCAGGCCCAGCTCAACAACACAAGAAAACTGGTGGATGCAGGCGCATTGCCCGAATTGAATGCTTCACAAATGGAAGCCCAATTAGCTGTGGACAGCGGCAATTATATTTCTGCAAAAGGCAATGTAACGATTGGCATACTTACTCTTAAATCTTATATGAATATTGATGCGGCAGCTCCTTTTGAAGTTGATACGCCACCTGTTGAATTGATACCGGTTGAACCCATTGCCGACCTGCAACCCGAAAATGTTTATAAACTTGCTATTGCCAACCAGCCCCTGCAGCGTTACAATGATTTCCGGTTGAAAGCCGCTGATAAATTTAAAGCAGCAGCCAGGGGTGCCATGTATCCAACTTTATCTGCTTATGGCAGTTTGGGTAGCAATTACAATAACAAAGCACAGGAGGTAAAATCTGTTACTCCTTTTGTAGCCCCGATCGGGAACGTAACGGTCGGAGGAACCAATTACAATGTTTTACCGTTGGAACCATTCAATAAATATACCTATGGCAAAACAAGTTTTTCAAACCAGCTTTCAGATAATTTCCGCCAATCGATCGGTTTAAGTCTGAGCATACCGATTTTTAATTCATACAACCTGCGTACGCAATATTTAAGAAGCAAATTAAATATCAGTACCCTTCAATTGCAAAAGGAACAGGATGACCAAAAACTAAAACAGGATATTTACCAGGCTTATACTGCAGCCATGACTGCATTGGAAAAATTCAATGCTTCAAAAAAATCTGTTGAAATAAATGAAAAAACTTTCGTGTTTGCAGGTAAAAGATTTGATGTTGGCTTATTGGGTACATTTGACCTGATAACCACGCAGAACAATTTATTAAGGGCAAAACTTGAATACAGCATCAACCATTTTGATTACGTATTTAAAATGAAAGTACTGGAATTTTATAAGGGACAGGGATTGAAATTGTAAAAAAACCTCCGCCCTAAAGGGAAAACTTTGGAAAGTGGGGTTTAACCCTGTCGGCGGTTGCAAACCCCGACAGCGGTTTTAAGGAATTAAAAACCATGTATTGTTTGTAATCGCATTGTTGAATAAAGATATATAGTACAAGAGGGCGATGCAACGATGTTGACAGATGTAATGTGTTGGGACAAAAATAAAGACAAGGATAAAAAGAAATTCTTATGAACAAGAAAACAAAATGGATCTTAATAAGCGTAGGATTATTGCTTGTATTACTGGTAGTGCTTTCCAAAACAGGTGTGTTTGGAAAAGATGAAGGGGTAAAAGTTACTGCTGAAAAAACAGAGAGGCGTACCATTACAGAAGTGGTCAATGCCAGTGGAAAAATTTACCCGGAGATAGAAGTAAAAATAAGCCCTGATATCAGCGGTGAGATAACCGAGCTTACAGTAGCAGAAGGTGATACGGTTAAAAAAGGCCAATTGCTTGCACGTATCTATGCAGATATTTACAGCATTCAACGTGACCAGGCAGCAAGCGGTGTATCGCAGAGCCAGTCACAGGTTGCCAATTCACAGGCACAGGTTGCCAACTCAACGGCTGCATTGGATGCGTTGAAAGCCTCTACGGAACAGTCACAGCGAAATTTTGATATGCAGAAAAAATTATTTGATGATAAAGTGATCAGCAGAAGCGAATTTAATATTGCAGAAGCCGGATTAAAAACTTCAAAAGCAAATTACAATGCAGCATTACAAGGAATCAGGAGTACAGTAGCAGGGGTTGAGGGCGCCCGGGCGGGTGTGCAAAGCGCTTATGCCAATTTACAAAAAGCCAATAAAGACCTTGGCAGAACTTCCATTGTTGCACCGATGGACGGTGTAGTTAGTTTATTGAGTGTAAAGAAAGGTGAAAAAGTTGCCGGCAACAGTTTCAATGTTGGTACAGAAATGCTTCGGATTGCCGACATGTCAAAAATAGAGATCAGGGTTGATGTGGGGGAGAATGATATTCCAAAAGTAAAACTTGGCGATAGTGCCATCATTGATATTGATGCATACAGCGACCGGAAATTCAAAGGCATTGTAACACAGATCGCCAGCAGCAACAACGGTGCTGCTTCACAAAGTGTGTTGGCCAATACCAGCAATGATGTTACACAATATAAAGTTTACATCAGGTTACTGCAGGAAAGCTATATTGACCTTTTGGGTAAAGGAACTTTTCCATTTCGCCCGGGAATGAGTGCCAGTGCAGACATTCAGACAAAGACACAAAAAAATGTTTTGAGTGTGCCGATCAATGCGGTTACCACCAGGGATAAAAATGACAGTACCAAAACCAGCATCAAAAAGAAAGAAGATGATGCGTCTGTAAAAACAAATACAGCAACCATAGACGACCTTGAAGTGGTGGTGTTTATCAAAGACAAAGACAATAAAGTAAAAAAAGTAAAAGTAAAAACAGGTATACAGGATATCAATAATATAGAAGTAACAGAAGGACTTAAAGAAGGAGATGAAGTGATTACTGGGCCATATGATGTCGTGAGCAAGACTTTAAAAAACGGGAAGGAAGTAAAAGTTGTAGATAAGAAAGAGCTTTTTGAGAAGAACTGAGTAATTTAAAATTGATCGAATAAACAAAACTGGCTGCCGATTCATGTTGACAGCCAACATTTTTTTCAGTTGAAAATAAAAATATTAACCGCACTTATTTTTTCAGTGAGTTGCTTGCAGGCTGTAGCGCAAACCACAAAACTACATCTAATAATAACTGATGATAAAAAAGAAGCTGTTCAAAATGCTTCCGTTTTTTTGTACCTGCTGCCGGACAGTATTCTTAAAAATAAAAAGATCATCAACGGGGATGCATATTTTAATGTACAGTTAAATTCAAATTATTTTTTAAAGATCACTGCTGCCGAAAAACAGGATGTATCAAAAATGATTATTGTCAATGATAGCACACACCCTGTAATAATAGAAATGGCCAATAAAATAAGCAGCCTGGGGAATGTTACTGTAGTTTCAAAAAAACCTTTGATCAAACAAGAGGATGATAAGACCATTGTAGATGCAGAACCCCTTGCAAACAGCAGTACCAATGCTTATGAAGTATTGGAAAAAACACCGGGAGCGATAGTAGACCAGGATGGGAATGTATATTTGAACAGTGCGGTACCGGCTACTGTATTTATCAACGGAAGGGAAATGAAATTAAGCAGTGCAGATATTGCATCCCTGCTTAAAAGTTTACCTGCGGGCAGTGTAAATAAAATAGAGATCCTTCGAACACCTTCTGCAAAATACGATGCAGCCAGTAGTGGCGGGATCATAAATATTGTATTAAAGAAAGGTATAAAATTAGGCACCAATGGATCATTCAATGCCGGTTTTTTCCAGGGCGTTTATGGTACACAAACCGCCGGTTTCAATCTAAACAAAGGTTCAGGAAAAGTTAACAGCTTCCTGAGTTACCAGTATACAGGCAGAAATAATTTTGAAGAATTGAATTCGGGGAGGCGTATCTCAGCTGACAGTTCATTGCTTACACAACGATCATTTACAACTTATCCAGCTATAAATAATTATATAAGTGCCGGGGTTGATGTGGCATTTACACAAAAATTTAATATTGGTTACGATCTGCGCATCAGCAATGCAAATGGAAAAAGTTATGCCATAAACAGCATTGAAATCAATCATGATCAAACACAGTTTTTGCTTGGAAAGAATGAATCTGATATAAACAACAAGAACCGGTCAAATTTTATAGGAAACGTAATCTCTGCAAAATATAAAATTGATTCTACCGGAAGTGAATGGACCTCACAACTTGAATACAATTATTATAATAACAACAACCATCAATTGTATAAGAACTATTATTATTTACCGGCAAAAAATTCTATAACCGGTGATGGTGAAAACAAAAACAATAAAAACATTTTTGTCATTCAAACGGACCTTACTTATAAATTTCCTAAGAAATATACATTGGAAGCAGGTTTCAAAGCAAGTTTAAGTAACAGCGATAACAGTGCGGCTTATTTTAAAGATACGGGCAACCAGGTAAGGTTTACAGACATTTACCAGACCAATACTTTCAAATACAAAGAAACAATCACTGCTGCTTATGTACAGGTTTCAAAAACGATCCTTGGGTTTACCATAAAACCCGGCCTGCGTTTCGAATCAACAGATATCAATGGCAGGCAGCTTATACCAACAGACACTTCATTGTCTATTAAACGAAACGATCTTTTCCCTTATTTGTTTATCAGGCATAAACTTTTCAGGATATTTGGATTTCCATCTTATTTGATAGGCAATGCCATTTATCGGCGCAGCATCAAACGGCCTTATTATGAAATATTGAATCCATTCCCAAAATATGTGGACCAATATTTATTTGATGTTGGAAACCCGAAATTAAAACCACAGTTTACAACCAACTATGAAATAAATGTAACCTACGATGACATTCCGGTGCTGGCTGCAGGTATAAATGAAACAAAAGATATTTTCAGCAATGTTACATACCAGGATAATATTACCAAAGTAGCGTATCGGACCTATGACAACCTGGGAAAGAACAAAGAATATTATTTAAGAGGTATTGGTGGGGTTCCTCCCGGTGGGAGATATTTTTTTTATATAGGCGCACAATACAATTATAACCGGTATAGTGGATTTTACCAGGGTCAACCGTTGAACTACCATCGCGGAAGCTGGATATTTTTTATGTTCCAGGAATTTAAAGCGACCCCGACTCTGAGTTTTAATATGCAGGGATTCTTGCGGACAAAAGGGTTACAAAATTTATATGAGCTCAATACATTCGGAGGATTGTATGTTTCAGTGAATAAAAGTGTCATAAAGAAAAAAGCAAATATCATTCTTTCAGTAAATGATCTGTTGCAAACCAATCATGTTGATTTTAGTTTAAGGCAGGGAAGTGTAAATGCATCCGGTAGCCGGGTTAACGATACCAGGAGGATCGGATTGACCCTTCGTTATAACTTTGGTATCAAGCCGAAAGAAGAAAGGAAAAATACATTTGAAGCACCGTCTGAAACCAATTAGAAAATTATATTCAAAGCCACAAAATAAGAATCTATGGCGTACTAATTTATTTCATCTTTGTGCCTTTTGTATTTTTCTTTGCGTTCTTTGCGTGAAATTATAAGAATAGTTTTTCAGCAACCGCAACCGATTCCGGCTTGCCAACATCAACAAGTTTATCGCCGCTGTGATCATAACCATATATAAGGTGATTGGCAGCCAGGCTGAGATAGGTATCCACCAGAGAAAATTTTCCCCGTTCTGGTATCAGTTCAAATATTCCGGGTTGAAATACCACAACGCAACTATAAGCCATTTGCTTTAAATCTTTCTTAGGAATGGAAATACGTTCTTCTCCTGTGTTTACATTCCTCCAGCCACAAAGCCTGTTCTCTTCATCAAACAAAAAATACCGCGATGTTTTCCGATTGGTAATACCAAATGATATCAACGCATTCTTTTGTTGATGGAATTCCAGCAGGTTATTGATGTTTAGGTCGGTGAGAAAATCTGCATTGAGTGTTATGAATGGCTCTTTGCTTTCCAGCAGGTTTCTTGCTTTCAACAATCCACCACCTGTTTCAAACAGCTCATTTCTTTCATCACTAAATATGATTTTACTTCCCCAGCCATTGTTTTTTTCAACATCGGTTATAACCTGATCAGCAAAATGATGCACATTGACCACAACATCATTGATACCGTATTGCTGTAAATATTCAATGTTGCGTTGCAGCAAAGATTTACCATTTACCAAAGCCAGTGCTTTTGGATGTGTATCTGTCCATGGTTTAAAACGGGTGCCAAGGCCTGCAGCGAAGATCATTGCTTTTCGCCCCCCCGCCCCTGAAGGGGAGTCAGATCTTAATTTTTGTTGTTCTTTTATTATATCGGAAATTGATTTCAAAATAATTTCAGGGTTATTTATAAGCTGCTCATTTGTAAATCTAATAACTTTTATTCCAAATGATTCAATATGTGACTGTCGTATTGTATCATTTATTTTGACATCTGCTTTATTGTGTATCCCCCCCATCTATTTCTATCACTAATTTTGATGAATGACAATAAAAATCTGCAATATATAAAAACAATGGATGTTGTCTTCTGAATTTAACTCCATGCAGATTTCCCTTCAAATAATTCCAAACAATTTGTTCTTCAGGTGTTGGAAAAGCTCTCAATACATCTGCCCGTTGAAAAATTAATTTTGATGCGCCATAATGCATCTTTTCACCGCTCATACGTGTTTGTTTTGATATTGCTCCGAACCTAGGTTAAGCCCCTTTAGGTGTTTGGAGCATCTTTAATCCAGTTTTCCTTATTCGTATGCTGCAACTCAATCTTTACCCTGAATTTATTTTTCAAATGCCTTGCAATTGCCTCTGCTGCATACACACTCCTGTGTTGGCCACCGGTACAACCGAAATTTATCACAAGATTTTCAAATCTCCTTTTAATGTAATCTTCCACATTGATATCAATGATACTATATACAGCAATTAAAAATTCCGACATTTTCGTTTGCTGTTCTAAAAAATCTTTTACCGGTTTATCCAATCCTGATAAATTTTTATATTCATCAAATCTTCCGGGGTTTAATATTCCTCTCATATCAAAAACAAAACCGCCGCCGTTTTTCGACTCGTCTTTGGGATATCCGGTCTTAATAAAAGAAAAACTGTTTATTTTTACAAGTAAGGGGGTTTCTTCAGTTGCCGTAACCGGCGTAAACTCATTGATCACTTCATCGCTGATGCAAATTTCCAGCACCTTTTTAAATTCCGGTACGGAAATACCAATGCTTTGATTGTTGATAAACCATTTTAAATTTTTAAGCGCCAAAGGAATGCTTGTTAAAAAATGGGCCTTTCTTTCAAATAAGCCACGGAACCCATAAGCACCCAATACCTGTAACAGGCGAATCAACACATACCCATTATACTGGCTTCTAAAAAGATCTCGGTCAACGGTTTCATTGATGATCTTTTCAAATGCATTTATATAATCCACGAACAAAGATTCTTTCCAGGTATCAGGCAGGTTTGCTTTTGCCTGCCACAATAATGAAGCGACATCGTATTGCGGAGCTCCCTGCATGCCGCCCTGGTAATCTATGAAATGAACGTGCTGGCGATTGTTAACCATAATGTTCCTGCTTTGAAAATCGCGGAACATAAAATATTTATATGCGGTATGCGACAGGTAATTACTGATCGCTTCAAAATCATCGATCAGTTTTTGTTTATCGTAAGGCCTTCGCAAAGCATCCAGGAAATAATATTTAAAATACAACAGGTCTGCCATGATGGCTTGTTTGCCAAAAGCAGTATTGGTGAGGCATTTGTTGTAATCAAGTCCTTCGTGGCCCTTTACCTGCAACAATGCCAATTGCTCCAGGCTTTTTTGATACAATCCATAAATTTCATTTGTATAGCCCTTTTCTTCCAGTTCGATCAGCAATGATTTATCACCAAAATCCTCCTGTATGTAAATATCCTTAACATCATTACAAATAAATACCTGAGGTGTTACCAGTTTCTTTTTACTGAAATGATCCGAGAAATAAATGAATGATTCATTTTCTTTTATATTGGTTCCATAAGTTGCAATAAATGAATCATTGGCTGTGTGAATCCTGAAGTAATGACGTTCGCTACCTGCCTGAGGAAGTTTATCAATAGTGGTTATGGGTTCTTTGTTGTATTGTTGAAATATTTTTCTGATGTTATCAGTAACCTGTTGCATAGTATTCTATAAGAGGTAAAAATAGAATAAATTGTTTATGTAAAATGATAGTATTGAGTTGCATTAAGAATAATGCAGATAAATATTTAAGCAAATAAAAGCTGAAATACTATCCCCACCAAAAAGCAGCTGCAATGATGCAATACAATCCGATCAGTGCTACACCTTCCAGCCAAATGGATTCGCCGTCAAATACTATAAAGGCACTTACAATAACGGACAATGCCAAAGCAGCCAGCAACAAAGGGCTTAACACAAAGGACAAAACAGCACCCCCTAAAAAAAATGATAACAATACCAGCAATGGAAACAGGCCCAATGCAATCTGTAAAGAACTGTTCAATATTACACTTACGGCATAATCTGACTTATTTTTATAAGCAAGTTGAATTCCTACAATATTTTCAATTGCATTTCCGGCAATGGCTACAACCACTAACCCTGCAAATACATCGTTAATACCCAACGATTTCATCGCAGGTTGTAAGGCTTCAACAAACCATTCAGATACAAATGCTGCACCAGCGCCTGACCCCGCAAGAACCAATAGGGTAACAGGTAAGGACCAGGATGCTATGTGCAGTTCCGGATCTTCTTCGGGTACAATGGTTTTATCGCCCCTGATAGAGAAAGTAAGGCTTGCAATGAAAACAATGATCAAAACTACGGCAACCATGATGTCCAAAGCATTGATATGATTTTCAGCATTCGTATGCAGGTATTTTGTAAGTGTTGGAATGGCCAATGCAGCAAAAGCCAGCAGCATTAAAGTGGCAATCATTTTAGGTGGCTCTGAATGAAATTTTTGTGTACCATTCTTTAAACCCCCAAACAACAGCGCAAACCCGAATACAAGCAAAGAATTTCCAAGGATAGAACCAACCAATGCAGCCTGCACAACTTTGTCAAGTCCTGCACGCAAAGCAAATATGCATACAAACAATTCGGGCAAATTGCCCAATGCCGATTGCAGAACACCTGTTGCCCCTGGCCCCAGACGGCTTCCCAGTTGTTCTGTGGCATGCCCCACAACCATTGCCAATAAAACCAATGCGATTGCAGAAAGCAGGAATAACAACACTGAATTTACGGCAAAGCCGGTTGCAATACCGGCAACAATGGTCATTATAAAAGCGGCAGTGATGATGAAAATATCTTTTTTCGACATAAGAGTTGTGCTTTGATAAAGCGTTGATAAGATTTTCAAAATACAAAATAGTGGAGAATAATCAAGAAAAGAATATTAAAATAATTTCCCCTGCTCTCCCGGCCTTCTGAATACTTTTGTATTCAATCTCCATTCCTCAGCATTCATGTTATAAAGTTTTCCGTATTTTTTATATTGCTGTGCCACCATTTGCGCAATACTTCCTTCACCACGCATACGAACTCCCCAACGGCTGTCATTTACTTTTCCATCATGGCTCTGTTCTATCAAATGCCATACTTTATGGGCATGGTCCGGAAAATTTTTATACAACCAGTCGTGAAATAAAAATTTAACAGCCCCATTCAAACGAATGAATGTATACGCTGTAAATGTGGCACCTGAGTCTGCGGCTGCTTTCATGATCCGTTGCATTTCATGTTCATTCAATCCCGGAATCATCGGCCCCATCATGATGCCCATTCTTACACCTGCTTTACTCAATTCTTCAATTACTTTTAGTTTTTGTTTTGCTGTGGTGGTACGTGGTTCCATGGCCCGGCGAAGGTCTTCGTTGAATGATGTGATGGAAACCATTGCAGATACAATTCCTTTCTTAGCCATTTCCTGCAACACATCTTTGTCTTTCAGTATCCAGGAATTTTTTGTGAGGATGCCAACGGGTTGATTGAATTCATTGCATGTTTCGAGCAATGCCCTTGTCAACCTGTATGTTTGTTCTGCAGGCTGATAACAATCTGTATTGCCACTGAGCATAATGGGTGCACATTCCCATTTGGGGTGCATTAAAAATTTCCGGAGAAGCTGTGCTGCATTTTTTTTGACCAGGATCTTTTGTTCAAAATCAATACCCGCGCTGTAACCCCAGTATTCATGTACATTGCGGGCGTAGCAGTAAATACAGCCATGTTCACATCCTGCATAAGGGTTCATACTGTAACTCATACCCACATCCGGACTTTCAACTTTATTGACAATGGTCTTTGATTGCTGTTCTATGTATTGTGTAGAAATATTGCTTTTCTCCCAATCATCGATGGCTTCACTGTTTTCTCTGGTAGATTCATTTTTTATGAATTTGTTTTTTGTGTTGAATTGTGCGCCCCTTCCCTGGTGGTATTGAATTGATTCATCCTGTGTAGACGCTTTTACTTTATGATGATCCTGTTGTAATTTTTCTGGCATGAGATTTATTATTATGAATTGTTGTTAAAATTATTTTGGAAAACAAAGGAACAAAGGCACAAAGAATAAAAAACCAACAAGTCTTTTCCTCCGTGTCTCTGTGCCTCTGTGTCTCTGTGTTTCAATACTTAACTAAACTATACTCTGAATATATTCCCTATTATTTGGGAACACAAAGGCACAGAGAATTAAAAAAATCTAACAAGTCTTTTCCTCCGTGTCTCTGTGCCTCTGTGTCTCTGTGTTTCTGTGTTTCTGTGTTTCTGTGTTTCTGTGTTTGAATACTTAATTAAAATATACTCTGACTATATCACTTTTATTTTGGAACACGAAGGCACGAAGGCACAAAGGCACAGAGAATTAAAAATATCTCTACATCTTTATTCTTTTAAATGATCATTCTTTTAATCCCTTCTTTCATCAATGGCACATTAAAATTCAAAATATAACCTAACCTCTTGTTACTGAGTTTCAGATAGCTTAACACCTGGGCCTCCCAAACAGGATGATAATATTCCTGTGCTTTCAATTCCACTACTACTAATTTATCAACGAGGATATCTATCCTAAGCCCCTCATCTATGATCAATTTATCATATAGCAATGGAACAGTTTTTTGTTTTTCAAAAGTTATATTCCGTTTCGCCAACTCATAACAAAAGCATTTCTCATAAATACTTTCTAATAACCCCGGACCCATCGCTTTGTGAATGCAAATTGAAACATCAACAATTTGGGTAGCAAGCCAATTTTCCTTTTCTGTTAAAGAATGATACATTTTATAAAATTTATTATTACCCGAACAATTCGCCTTGTTTTGTTGTTACCAGTAAATTCTGAAATTCAAATCGTTTTACTACCTGGTAATTCTTTTCGCCATTGAGCCGTTTTAATAATAACATGCTGTCTGCAATGAATCTTCCGGTAAAATGCTTGTGGCTGAATTCGAGCCAGCCCTTTTCATATTGCCAGGGTAATAATTTTGTAGCAATGGTTATATGTGGCTCCAGTATAAAATGCGGTTTATTCTCAGCATCCAGTTTCATCAGCTTTTGAGTTTCTGACCGTACCTGTTTCACCAAACCCTGAATTGGAAGTTTAGAAGTAATATTTATATAGATCGTATGGGTTGGAAAACTTCCATAATCTTTCAATTCAATCTTAAACGGGGGAAATCCCATGGCAATGGTATGCAAATGGTTTGTGATCCTTTCTTCAAACATTTCATATTGTATAAAACCGGCCAACGTAACAAAAGGCTTACTATATAAAGACGTTTGTGACCTGTACGTATCATAAAAATGTTGCTTCACCTGTGTTATCTTGTTTCGCAGCTCTTCATGAGGGTTTAGTACAAGCAGGTATTCATATATTTTATACCCGGGGATGCTGTTGACGATATTTTTCATGACATACCAATTTTATTTTAAGAAATTGTTTTGCTATTATTATAACTTTATAAAACTGCTTTTGGAAATTGTTCAACTTTACATCGTTTTATGTGTTTTCATTATTCACTGACCAAAGAAAGAGCCGAAATAGAAATACAGTTGGGTGCAACCTGGGAGGATGACTGGCAGCCCGTTTATTGTGCAAATGGCTTCACTTTCCTGAAAATGCCTGTCATCACCCAATATAAACCCGGCAGCATTCAACTATTCAATTGGGGCTTGATACCGCATTGGGTAAAAACAAAAGAGGATGCGGATAAATTAAAAGCCCAAACGCTCAATGCCCGTTCAGAAACAGTTTTTGAAAAGCCATCATTCCGTTCTTATATAACAAACAACCGATGCCTGGTGATTGCTGATGGCTTTTTTGAATGGATGGATTTTCATAAAAAGAAATACCCTCATTTTATTTACCTGAAAAAAAAGGAGATCTTTTGTTTTGCCGGTATCTATTCCTCCTGGACAGATAAAGAAACCGGAGAACATTTGAATACCTTTTCGATTCTTACTACGGATGCCAATCCAATGATGGCGCGTATCCATAACAGTAAAAAAAGAATGCCAGTTATTGTTCCTCCCCGTTTATACAAAAAATGGTTAACGCCTAACCTGCCTAAAGAATCCATCGTTTCATTTTTTAATCCTTATCCCGATTCTGAAATGCAAAACCACCCCATCAGCAAACGCATCACTTCAAGAACGGATGATCCCAATGTGCCGGAAGTAAATGAGCCATTCATATATCCGGAACTTGCCCTATTGGAATAATGCAACCTGTACTGTTGATACCGGTAACAACTGAAATTCAAACCGCCTGGCAACCTGGTATGTTGTTTCATTTTTTGCTCTTTTTAATAAAATGCAGGAATCTGCCACAAACTTTCCGTTGAATTTCTTATACTGGTATTCCTTCATGGCTTCCACATATTTTTCTTTTGATATCCTGCCTGCCAGTGCAATAACCTGGTCCTGCAAAAAATAAGGTTCTTCTCCTGCAGCCTTCATCAACCTCCTTACCTGTTTGAGTTTTTTTATGAATTGCAATACCCGCTGCTGGTTTGCGATCCTGATAAAAATTGCGTGCATCGGGTAACCGCCATAATCCTGCAGATCAATTACAAATGGTTTTTCTTCTGTGGCAATCAATTGCAATTTCTGAACGATCCTTTCTTCCATCATTTTCATGGCACTGAACCTCACCAGTGATATATTGGGCCTGCCTGCCCGGGGTTGTTCAATGCAATATTTTTCTGTGAGCGCCGATCTCTGTTCTTCTATTCTCTCCCTTAATTCTCCCGGAATATTCAATACAAGTAAATATTCATAAATATGTAACCCCGGTAACTGAAATGCCTTTTCCATAAAAAATAAATGTTGAAATGAAAAATTTGTTTCCCAAATTATTTAGCATAAATTTACTAAACAATTTAGTTATTACAAAATATTTCTTTCACCTTAACAGGAAAGAACTAAACTTATTCATATGGAAGTAGAAAGGTTTTTTGAAGCAGGTTACCGTGGAAGCAAAGAGTTCAGGCAACTCGATGTTCCAACCGCCAATGCCACCGGTTTTGGTGCAGCCGCAGATGATTATATGGAACGGGGCATCGACCTCAACGAACAGCTGGTAAGAAATAAACCGGCAACTTTTTTTATGCGGGTTACCGGCAACAGTATGATCAATGCATGCATCCACAACGGGGATATTGTGATCGTAGACAGGAGCATTAAACCCCAAAGCGGGAAAATAGTAATTGCTGTCATCGACGGTGAAATGCTGATACGCCGGCTGGAAAAAACAATGAACAGGATGCGACTGGTTCCTGAAACACCCAAACTTTCTGCTATTGAAGTTGGTGAATACAGTGATATAACAATATGGGGCGTGGTCACTTATGTGATTCACCCACTGGCCTCCTGAAGGGAAACCAGGATCGGCAATACTTTGTATAGGTCTGTTACAAACAACGGAGCAATAAGAATTTACAATCATCATGAGCGAAGGCAACAGAATAAACAATGAAAGTTCAAATCCTTTTAAACCAACCGCCCAAAATGCCGGGCCGGGGGGCATGAAAGCAATTGTAGACTGCAACAGTTTTTATGCCGCATGCGAACGGGTATTTTGTCCTGCCCTGCACGGCAAACCTGTTGTGGTATTAAGCAACAATGATGGCTGCATTGTTTCAAGAAGTGATGAAGCCAAAGCACTGGGTATACAAATGGCGGGCCGGTATTACCAGCATAAAAAAGAAATCGAAAAAAACAAAGTGGCCGTTTTTTCCAGCAATTATCATTTGTATGGCGACATGAGCTGGCGGGTAATGGAAACATTGCGGATACTTTCCCCGCATGTAGAAGTTTATTCTGTAGATGAATCTTTTCTTGACCTTACCGGCATTGATCAATCCAAATTATATGATTACGGTCTTTTCTTAAAACACACCACAGAATTATGGACGGGCATCCCGGTATCGATCGGCATTGCACCCTCGAAGGTATTATCCAAAGTAGCCAACCGCCTGGCAAAAAAAGACAAAGCGGGTACAAAAGGTGTAATAGTATTGCAAACGCCCGAACAACAAATGGAAGCCTTGCAAAAAACAGCGGTGGAAGATATCTGGGGCGTGGGAAGTGCCGGATCAAAAAAATTACGGTTATACAATATCAACAGTGCCTGGGACCTCCGCAATGTGAGTGAAGAATGGGCCAGGAAGAATCTTGGCGGCGTAGTTGGAGCAAGGTTGATAAAAGAACTCCGCGGTGAACCCTGCATTGAAATGAAAGACCCGCTGGAAACAAAAAAAATGATCGCCACTACAAGAATGTTTGGCAAACCTGTTTACGAGATCAGAGAATTAAAAGAAGCGGTTGCCACTTACATAACAAGGGCTGCGGAAAAACTGCGCAGGCAAAACTGTGCTGCAAATACGATCAGTGTTTTTACTGTTACCAATAATTACAGCAACTCGTATGAATACAAACCGGCCAGCAGCTCTGTTTATACCATTCTGCCATTTGCCACATCGCTTACCAATGTTCTTATCGAACATGCAATGCCGTTAGTGGAACAGTTATACACAAAAGGAAGTAAATATTTAAAGGCGGGTGTTATAGTAAGTGGCATCGTTCCCGACAATGCGGTACAATCAAATTTATTCGAAGAATCGTTGCATCACAATGATAAAATATTAATGAAAACGATCGACAACGTAAACTTCGGCATGCGCAACGATGTATTGAAATTTGCCGCTTCCGGAACAAAACGCGACTGGAAAATGCGGCAGGAATTAAGAAGCAGGCGCTTTAGTACGAGGTGGGAGGAATTGTATGAGGTAAAATGAAACTGACATTCAACAAACCGGTTCTGCAATGCTAAATTATATAAACACAGACCCGGTAATAAAAAAATACGGGACTAATATAAATTAGTCCCGTAATCATTCTATGAAAAATGTAAGCTTTTTACTGCTTGATAAACTGTTTGTGCTCATTCAGTGTTTCTCCTTTCAATTCCAGGAAATAAACACCTGCGGCCAGTGTGCTTACATCAATGGACAAAGAAGTGCTTCCTGCTGAAACATTCAATGTAAGTTGCTTTACCAGCCTTCCTGCATTGTCAATGATCTTTGCCTGGACCTGTTCAGACCTGCTGATACTGATGGTAAGGTTGGCTTTATCAGCAACCGGGTTTGGATACAACATAACAATATTGCTGCCCTTGATATTAAGTGCCACAATACCTGTATAGGTGAACCTGCTGTCCATATCTATTTGCCTGAGGCGGTAGTAAACAACCGGTACGCCCAATGAAATAATATTCTTATCAGAGTAATTATAAAGATGAATACCGTGTTGGTTAGCCGCGGTAACTTTTGTGATTGTTTTATAGCTCCGTCCGTCTGTACTTCTCTCAAGTTCAAATGACCGGATATTGAATTCATCTGTTGTTCTCCAGGTTATTTCCCCGTTGTTGTTAACCAGGCGCCCCCTGAATTCAAGGCTTGATAAAGGAAGGGGGCCACCCTGGGCACTATTGGCAAAATAAAATGTTGAAAAAGATGAAATAGTAGCAGTGAAAACATAATCAGACTCCCACAAACCTGCAGTGGCAGAAACAGGATTGGCAACCAAACCTACCATATTTGAACAGGCATCATTGTTCTTATATACTCCTATATCATTGATGCTGCCAATGCCTGAAGGTTGTCCGTTTGAATTAACGGCATTTTTCAAAGACTGGTATTCAGCATTTCTAATATACAAGCGGATCTCTACTGACGATCCGGGAGCTACGGGGAATTCAGGTGTTATCGTGATATTCCTGTCAAGGTAAAGCCGGTTGTTGCCGTCTTCCCTTACAGAACCATTTTGAATGAACATGGATGAAGTTACCATACCCAGGTTGTTGCCATTGGCTTTTATTTCTGCAACAGCATTCCCCAGGTCGTCTGTGATTGGCACCCATTCGTTGTTGTTAGTATTATCAATAGTGACAACCGGAAAGCTTACACAACTGCCGGGTATTCCTTTGGCAACGGGTGCAGGTGCCAGGCTGATATCGGTATTGCCTCCGGGCAATGAACCGCCTGAACTTGCATTCAGGTCTCTTTTTTTATTGTAAACATTGGTTAGAGGATCCCATTCAAAAATGACACCTGCATTGTTGCTGCCTCCATCCCTGGTCATTCCGTAGAATTTTCCGGCATTCAATGTTAAGTTGCCCTGTGGGTAGTATGTATCGGTATTTGCAAAATCCAATTTTTTTGTATACACATTCGTTGCAGGGTCCCATTCAAAAATAACCCCCTTATTATTTGTGCCGCCGGAAGCGGTCATCCCATAAAATTTTTGTGAATATAAACTTAAACTACCATTGGGTAATTTGCCAATGGCTGAACTAAGATCGATCATTTTAGTATAAACATTTGTTACAGGATCCCATTCAAAAATAACTCCAACATTGTTGCTGCCTCCTTTGTTGGTCAACCCGTAAAACTTCCCATTATAAGCTGTTAAATCACCTAAAGGTTTACTTCCGATGGCAAATGAAAGATCAATTTTATTTGTGTAAATATTTGCAACCGGATCCCATTCAAAAATAACGCCCTGGCCATTGCTGCCACCGGAATTTGTCATTCCATAAAATTTTCCTCCGTTCAATTCAAGGCTGCCTTGAGGAGAAATGCCATCCGTATAATTTAGATCTATCTTTTTT
>JAYSWW010000291.1:0-4074 GCA_043717805.1 Ferruginibacter sp. | reverse complement strand
GTATAAGTGGCAGCATCCCAATCGCCATGGCCACCTGCCGGATAAAAAACATATTGATTTGTTATGCCAGCTGTCGTTAATTTGTTTTGAACAGCGACGGATTGAGATGGGTTTACCAACGGATCCAATCCTCCATGCAGTAG
The DNA here is from genome assembly GCA_043717805.1 of Ferruginibacter sp. Taxonomy (GTDB): domain Bacteria; phylum Bacteroidota; class Bacteroidia; order Chitinophagales; family Chitinophagaceae; genus Ferruginibacter. Next base: position 3,931 of record JAYSWW010000291.1, on the reverse strand, counting down.
TATGGTTGGCATTGAACTGTTGCTATTGATAAAATTAACCGGGCTTGAATTTGTATAGATGGAAGGGTTCTGGGCAGGCGTTGCACCAATTGCTCCGGCTAAAACCTGTGAAAAAAACGGGTTTCCTCCAACCGGGTTGTTATACATATCGGTAAGATCGGCAGGACCGAAAAATGAAACAACAGCTTTTGCTTTTACAGGCACATTGTATTTATATGCCTGTAACATGGCGAGGTGAGCACCAGCGCTGGCTCCCATTAAAACATATTTATCTGAGATCTCATAGTCAGCGGATCTGCTGTGAATGAATTCAACCGCAGCTTTTACATCCATTTCCTGCGTGGGGAATAAATTATTCGGACTGGCAGAAAGCCTGTAATTGATATTAAAGATCGCATAACCGGGAAGCCTTCGCTTTAAAGTATCAACAAAAGACGTAAAATCAGTTTTGTCACCACTTGTCCAGCCACCGCCATGTATGAGAATGATCACTTTGGTATTTGTAGTTGTCCTTCCTGTTGGTAAATACACATCCATTTTTTGTGCTGCATCTGAACTGTAGGATACATTTAACAGCGTTGTACTATTGCCACTTGTGTTATCATCTTTGCTGCAGGATGTAAAAAATAGTACAATAGAAGCAATTGGGATTATAATCCTTGTAAGTTTCATAATTTAAATTATGCAATTTTTTGTAATAAGGTAAGCTTTTTATAAATGCTCTCTTCGATTTCTATTAACTCAAAATGATTGCCGCGTTCCACTATTTCACCATTTTGAAGAATCAAAATTTCATCTGCATCTTTTATGGTACTGAGGCGGTGGGCAATAACCAATGTTGTTCTTCCTTTCATAAGGTTATCCAATGCGTCTTGCACAGATCTTTCCGATTCAGTATCCAATGCAGAAGTTGCTTCATCTAATATTAGTATAGCCGGATTTTTAAAAACCGCCCTTGCGATACTCAACCGCTGCCGCTGCCCACCTGATAACCGGATACCCCTGTCACCAATATTTGTCTGGTATGCATCTTCGGTATGCATAATAAAATCATGTGCATTGGCAATTTTTGCTGCATGCATTACTTCATCAATGGTGGCATCAGGCTTTCCCAAAGCAATATTATTGAAAATGGTATCATTGAATAATATGATATCCTGTGTTACAAAACTCATCTGGCTTCGCAATGATTCCATCGTAATGTTCCTTATATCTTCACCATCTATTAAGATTTGTCCACTGCTTACATCATAAAACCTGGGTATCAGGTCTGCTATGGTAGATTTACCCACACCCGAAGGACCAACCAGGGCGATCGTTTTGCCTTTTTCAATGGTAAAACTGATGTCCTTTAAAACCGGGGTTTCATTGTATCCAAAACAAACATTATTGAATATAATATTTTCTTTGAATCTTTTGAAAGTTATTGCATTTGGTTTATCTGCAACCTGGATGGGTGTGTCCAATACTTCAAGGATCCGCTGACCGGATGCTTCTCCTCTTTGAATATTTGCCAATGCAACAACCATTGCCTTTGCAGGCCGCATAACCTGTGAAAATATTGCGATAAATGCAATGAACTCACTGGCTTGCAGCCCGGAAGAATTTCCTGAACGGTTACCAAGAATCATAGATCCGCCATAAATCAAAATCCCAGCAACAACGATCACACCGGCTACTTCAGAAAAGGCGGGAGCCAGTTCCCTTTTTTTGAATCCCTGTAAACTTGCTTTGCGGTAAAAATCATTTTCACGGCTGAATCTTTTTAGAATAAAATCAGTTGCATTGAAAGCCCTGATTATTCGCATACCCATCAACGTTTCATCAATAATGGTCAATAAACGGCCGATAGATGACTGCATATCCTTTGCTTCCTTGCGAAGACTTTTTGTTACCATGGCTATGCCAATGGCTGAGATAGGTATGATGAGGAGGGTAAACAAAGTGAGTTTAACAGAAATAGTAAACAACGCAATGAAATACCCGATCATGATATAAGGTTCCTTGAACAGCACTTCAAGCGAATTGGCAGCTACTGCTTCAATTTCAAATACATCGGAATTCATCCTTGAAAGCAGGTCGCCTTTGTGTTCCTTGGTAAAATACCCCATGTGCAGGTAATTTATCTTTTCAAAAATCGCTTCCCTGATTCGTTTTACCAGCAATGTTCTGGCATTTACCATGCTGCGTTGAGCCAGGTAGCGAAAAAGGTTTGTTAAAACAACAGCAACCACGATCAGTATGGCGATAAAATAAAGTGCATAAACAGGATTCAAAGTTTTCAAATGATGAACCTCATAATAAAAAAGGTCTTTAAAATATTCACCCGACAATGAAAAAACAGGCATGGTAGAATATCGTTGTATCTCTGCTGCAGTATGCTGATCGAACAGGAAATTTAACAACGGTATGATCAAGGCAAACTGGAAAACACTGAAAAAAACGGCTATCAGTGTAAAAACAAAAAAGGGTACAACAAAATACCTGAAAGGCTTTGCAAACTTAAGTAGGCGCCTGTAAGTCTTCATTCCTGAGTTAAACTTTTAATGTAAACAAATTTATAAAGAGCGGTAAATTTCCAGGTATTTACCGGCTGCTTTTTCCCAACAAAAACCTGAGCCGTGTTCCTTTATTATATGTTGCATGTTTTTTTCTTTATACTGATTCATTCCATTAAAAAAAACATGCTGCATATTATTGCCATCAAAATCCGGAAAGTAAAAAGCCACTTTACCTCCTATTTCGGGCAAGGCAGTCTGGTTGGATAAAAACAATGGTTTCCCAACCGACATAGCCTCTGTAACCGGCAAACAGAATCCTTCTGCCAATGATGGAGAAGCGAAGGCATAGCAGTTTTTAAAATACCATGATTTTTCTTTTTCAGATACTATTCCCAAAATATGAAGATTTTTCTCAACCCCCGATTTGTGTGCTGAATCAAAAAGGAAATTCAGGTAAGCACTGTCGTTACACCTGCCAGCTATGACCAATTCCACATCATTGTTCTTAAGCAAAGGCAACAAGGTATGAAAATTTTTTTTCCTTGTAAGTTCCCCAATAGAAAATATGAAACGTTTTAAAGGAACATAAGATTGGGGTGACAGCGTTGGCTCTGTCAGTAAATTGGTTCCATTGTAAATCAAATGCACGGGTTTACTACCGGTTTTACAATAGCGCATTACATCATTTTTTGAAAATTCAGATATACATACAATTACATCACTGCGGTCAATATTATTCTGAAGGTGCTTCAGGTATTTTTGTTTTTTTGCTACTGATTTTTTATCGTCGTAAATAAAATTCAGGTCGTGAATAGTTAGTATAACTTTTATTCTTTTATTCCTGATTGGCAGGTAATCAGTATTCTGATAAGTAGAATGCCATATATCATAAGAACCTGTAGCTGGCATGCAAAATTTTTGTAGGGAATTTTGGATGATGGTATTTTTGGAATTTCCTATTGCAGCCAGTGCATTTGCAGGGCTGAAAAAAGTCAATTGCTCTGATCCGGGATCTGCCATCCTTTGCAACTGCCGGCCAAGGTTCAGGCAATAATGATAAAGGCCCGTGTCCTTGTATTTCATTCTTTCACAATCTAAGACAACTGCTTTCATAAGAAATTTTTGAGGTAATATCCAGGTTAAAAATTAAGTAATAATACTTAAATAAATGTATGATTGATATCATTTGTTGATTTTTTAACAATGATTTCAACTCATAAAAATATAATTTGCGGATAAATTCCGGAACCTTTCCGTTATTACATACGTCTAATAATATAAAAGGTTGAAAAACTCAATTTAAACGGGGAAGTATGACTGTAAAGTTGAAATTTTTTGCCTGACCATTATTCCTGACTGTTAATTTATAATAGATTGTTATGGCTAAAATCATCCTGGACTGCGACCTGATGAAGCATAAGAATTCCGGA
>JAYSWW010000030.1:0-15369 GCA_043717805.1 Ferruginibacter sp. | reverse complement strand
TTAAGCCTGCTGGTCATTGCTGCATTATTTTCAATATTCTTTTTGGCAATTCTTTGGTTTTTTCCACAAAACATAATTTTTTTACGATTAGAAAATATTTTTACCGGTAAAGATACTTCCGGCAATGGGCGAACATACGAAGCTTTTATTCTTGCTATGAAGATGCTCGATCTGAAAAGCTATACTTGGGGGATCGGAGCAGGACAAATAAAAATATTGGGTGCAGATATCATCAGGAGTTATTATCTCTATGATCTCGATTACAATACATTCGCCATTCCCAATGCTGCTGCAGAAACACTTGCAATATTTGGATGGATAGGATTATCGCTGAGAATATTGACCGAGTGCTTTTTATTTTTTTACACCAGGGTCTGGACAAACTATTATCGCCTGCTTTTATTTATGTTTATTTTTTTATACCAGTTTACCGGTAGTTTTATAACGAATATAGCAGAATATGTGATCTGGATATTGGCGTTTACAAATGCTTTCCCGGCTTTTGATGTAAGAAAACAGCAGGTGAATTAAATAATTCTACATGAAAATGACCCAACAGGGCTTGAATAAAATAATTTTTACTTTTCGCCGAATCTCTGTGTACCAGTAAGCAAACAATAGAATCAGGGAGACATAGAACCACGGCGCCCGTAATGTTATAAGAAAACAATATGAAGATAAATGTGCTGATGATAGTAAGAACAACCCTCTATACTGTAAGAGGGGGCGATACTATTCAGGTTTTACAAACCGCGGCACATCTTAAAGAACACAATGTTATTGTGGATATAAAACTAACCAATGAAAAAATTGATTATAAAAAATACCACCTGCTGCACTTCTTTAATATTACAAGACCTGCTGACATACTTTATCATATACATTCATCCGGAAAGCCTTTTGTGGTGTCAACCATATTCATAGATTACAGTGAGTATGATAAATATCACCGGAAAGGTTTGGCAGGGATGCTTTTCCGGTTTATCAATGCCGATGGTATTGAATATATAAAAACAATATCACGCTGGTTGTTGGGAAAAGATAAGCTGGTAAGTAAAGAATATATCTGGAAAGGTCAGCGAAGAGCAATTCTTGAAATTATAAAAAAGGCTTCATTGTTGCTTCCCAATTCTCATTCTGAATACAAGCGGCTTGTACAACGCTATCATTGTAATACAGATCACGTGGTTATCCCAAATGGTATTGAACCGGGTTTATTCATTTTTAAAAAAGAAACAAAAAAAGATCCACAATTGATCATCTGTATGGCAAGGATCGAGGGGATCAAAAACCAGCTAAACCTGATCCGGGCTCTCAGGAACACAAAGTTTAGCCTGCTGATCATTGGATCGGCAGCACCCAACCAATCAGTTTATTATAACAAATGCAGGGAACTGGCCACAGACAATATCCGCTTTATTGAATACCTTTCACAGGAAGAACTGGTAAGTTATTATCAAAAAGCAACTGTTCATGTATTGCCCAGCTGGTTTGAAACAACAGGACTCAGTTCTCTGGAAGCAGCCTCCATGGGTTGTAATATTGTTATCACTGATAAGGGTGATGCAAAAGAGTATTTTGGAGATGAAGCATTTTATTGCGACCCATTATTAACGGAAAGTATTTATCTTGCTGTTGAAAAAGCATCTGCTTTACCTTTTAATAGATCCCTGCAGGAAAAAATACTTACTCATTATACCTGGCAACAGGCAACCATTCAAACAATGGAAGCGTATAAAAGAATAAAAGATATATGGGATTAAGAATAGGGATACTTGGAACAAGAGGCATTCCAAATCAGTATGGAGGCTTTGAGCAGGTTGCAGAATATCTTTCAGCGGGCCTTGTAGAACTTGGGCATGATGTAGTTGTTTATAATTCCCACAATCATCCCTATAAAGAAAAAAAATGGAAAACAGTTCCAATCATTCACTGTTATGATCCCGAATATTTCATGGGAACTGCCGGGCAGTTTATTTATGACCTGAATTGCATCCTGGATGCAAGGAAACGAAATTTTGATATCATTCTGATGCTTGGTTATACGAGTAGTTCCATCTGGAGGTTTTTATATCCCTCTAAAAGTATAGTTGTTTCAAATATGGATGGACTTGAATCAAAGCGTGCAAAATATTCAAAGCCGGTACGATTGTTTTTAAAATATGCAGAAAAACAGGCAGTATCATCCAGCCATTATCACATCGCCGATTCAGAAGTGATCAAGAATTATCTTGATGAAAAATACAGGATCAATTGCAAGTACATTGCTTATGGTGCAGATATGCATTACGAGATCGACGAAGGCATGTTATCGGAATACGGGCTTTGCAAAAAAGAATATTTCGCATTGATGGCCCGCATGGAACCGGAGAATAATATTGAAATGATCCTGGATGGATTTAGCAGGAGTGGGGTACAGAAAAAATTCGTTGTGATCGGTAATACTGCAAATGGTTTTGGTACATACCTGTGCAATAAATTCAAACGCGATGGGAGGATCATCTTTCTGGGAGCATTGTTTGAACAGCAGAAACTAAAAAGCATCATAAAGTTCTCTTCTGTTTATTTTCATGGTCACAGTGTAGGAGGAACAAATCCTTCTTTACTGGAAGCAATGGCTGCCGGGGCATTCATTGCAGCTCATTCCAATCCTTTCAATAAAAGTATTCTTAAAGGGAATGCTTTATATTTTACAAATATCAATGATGTTAGTGCGGTTATCAATGATCATGAAATCAGCTATGATGAAGGGTTTATTCAAAACAATTATGCAAGCATCAAGATCAACTTTACCTGGGATAAGATCATTGGCCAATATGATCATTTTTTCAGAGAATGCTATCTGTCGGGAAGAGAAAGGAGTTTATTGCCTGAGCAAAAACTTGTAGAACAACTGGTAGAAGCCGAATGACTGTTATTTATTATTGTTTTGATACATGCAAGCAACCATTGTAACTGCTCATCGTTTTTATTATAGGAATCTTTATTTGCAGTATGTAACCAGTCATTTTTAATCAGAAAAACTTGAGTATTAGAAAAGACATATTGGCAACACTCGCTTACTTTAATATGTTTGATTACCCGTTGAAGAAAAGAGAAATATTTATTTTTCTCGGAAATATTGACAATGGGCATGAATTTGAACATGCATTAAATATGCTGGTTGATGAATTGGCTGTTTTTAAAGTCGGTGAATTTTACAGCCTTCACAATAATTTTTCCCTTTCAGAAAGACGTTTGAGGGGGAATGATAAAGCTGTACTCATGCTTAAAAAAGCAAACAGGTCTGCTGCAATAATATCCTGTTTCCCATATGTCAGAGGTGTGGCTGTATCAGGATCATTGTCGAAAAATTTTGCTGATGATACTGCCGATATAGATTTTTTCATTATTGCCGTTTCTAACCGGTTATGGATCGCCCGTACTTTATTACATGCTTTTAAAAAAATGACCTTTTTATTTAATATGCAAAACCACTTTTGCATGAATTATTTTATCGACGAAGCCGAACCGGAAATTGTTGAAAAAAACATTTATACGGCAACAGAGATCGCAACTTTACTTCCACTGAGAGGGAATGTGGTATTTGAAAATTTTTTTGCGGCCAATAGCTGGACAAAAAACTTTCTGCCCAATAATTATATGCGCATTTCTTCTGCAAAGGAAATCAGGGAAAATTGGGTTAAGATTATAGTTGAAAAATTACTTAATAATAAAGCGGGTAACCGGGTTGATGATTTTTTGATGAAACTGACAGATAAAAGCTGGAGTGCAAAAACAAAAAACAATAAAAGAAATAGCAGGGGTGTATTGATGAGTTTGCAAGCATCAAAACATTTTTCAAAACCTGATCCGGCCAATTTTCAATTTAAACTTCTTCAGCTTTATGAAAATAACCTGGCAGATATCATCAATCAATATGAGAACTCAACGAGGGTAACAAAAGAATTATTATAAACAATACATTTCTTTTAATATCAATTTGTGCAGCAAATATCTGTAGTCATAATAACCAGGAATGAAGAACTTAATATTTCAGATTGTATACTTTCTGCAAAACAGGTCAGCAATGATATTATTGTGATAGATTCGGGTAGTACGGATGCAACGGTTGAGTTGTCTGTAGCCGCCCATGTAAAAGTGCATTCAATTACCTGGAAAGGTTATGGCGAAGCAAGGAATATGGGAGCATCATTGGCTTCAAATGACTGGATACTTTCACTGGATGCAGATGAAAGGATCACCGGTGAACTGGCTGCTCTAATACAAACCATTGAATTTAAAGAGCCAAATTTTGTTTATGGGTTTAAACGATTAAACTTTTTTGGAATGACAAGGATCAGGCATGGTTCATTCGGAAATGACAGGGTTTTTAGGTTATACAACAAACAGGTTGTAAAATGGAACCTGGTGCCCGTACATGAAAAACTTGTTGGCAATAATATTATCCGGTTTACACTTCGGTCCTATATAAAGCATTACACTATCAGAGATGCGGCACATTTCCTGCATAAAAATACCGGCTATGCTTTTCTGTGCGCAATCAAATATAAGCAGGAGAAAAAAAGGCATTTAGCTGCATTGAGATTGTTATCGCCGCCATTTAACTTTGTATATGCATATATATTTCAATTTGGATTTTTAGATAAACGTATCGGATTTATCGTCGCTAAAATAAATGCACATTATACTTCTAAAAAATACCAGCACTTATACCTCTTGATGCGGGCAGAAAGAAAAGCGGCACATCATCCGGGATTTTTGAGGAGTTCACTGAAATGGATAAGTTCATTGCTTTCTTAGTGTAATTATGAAATAATCGCCAACATATTTCCACGGCCATTTGTTTTTCAATTTGTTTTCTTTTTCAGTTAAATAAGTATAAAGCTTAGGATGTTTCTCTGCGAAGTTTTCAATATAAGATGGTGGAACAATAGAACATAAACCTTCCAATTCTACCAGGCGATATTTGTCTTTTAAATTCCGGCTAATAAATTCCGGCGAATAATACCAGCAGGTAAACCAATGCCCGTCAATATGGGCTTTTCTTCCTTTTGAGCTGAAGAAACGGCGGGTAGCGGTTTTGAACTTCCCTTTAAAGATCAAAAGCGATTCCCAAAGACAAAATTTTGGCAGTATTACCAATGTAATAATTCCACCGGGCTTTAGCAGGTTATCAAATGTGCCCAATACTTTTTCCATTTCACCTGTACAATTGAGGCCTGCAAAATTTGAAAAAATCAGATCATACGGCCCTTTATTATTTAAAGAATTTAATTCAGTATACGAACATATTTCATTGCTTACAAGACCTGTTAATTGATTCTTGAATATTTTTTCCTGTAACCTTTCCTGCATACCTGTTGAAATATCTGTAGCATGAACATAATGGCCAAGTTTTGCAAAAAAAACAGCATCTTCACCGGTACCGGCATTTAGCTCCAGGATCTTGCTATGGGGTTTTAAATAATGCAGTACATGTTTTCTTACCCTTTCACGTTTATATTGTATTATGGTATTTCCCGAATACAATTCATCAAAAAAAACTGATTGGTTGTTGAAAGCAACAGCAGCCTGCTCGTTATTGGTATGTGCTGATCGCATATTCATGATGCAGATTTTTCTAACTGATGCAGTTTTTGTTTGTCAACAATGCTTGCAGGGAAATAATAAAAACAAGACAATGCTTTTTTGATGGTAAAAAGATTCATCTTAAGCGGGTGTGTAAATAGTTGCTTTAAGTTTTCGATAGCAATGTGCTTACGGTAATTCTTATGAACATAGCGATGCAGTTGTTTATAAAATGCAGGCTGGTAGGTATTGCTGAACATCAGGGCCAGTTCATCAGAATCTGTCCAGTTTGTTTTCTCCAACAATTCATTCTTTACTTTTTCAAAAAAAACAGTGCCAGGCAATGGGTATGAAACAGAAATGCCAATTTCATACGGCAGCAATTCATTGATCATATCGATCGTCTTTTCAATATCTTCTTTTTTTTCGCCGGGGTAACCAAACTGAATAAAGAATGACGGATTTACCCCGCATTTCTTTAATAAACGGGTAGCTTCAAATATCTGTTCAACAGTGGTACCTTTATCCATTGCATCCAGGATTTTTTGCGACCCGCTTTCTGCGCCCATCCAGATATTTTCACAACCGGCCCTTGCAAGGTCTTTAATGTTATTTTCCTGCAACAAAAGATCCACACGACCCTGAATTTTAAATTTAAATGAAAGTTTTTCCTTTTCAACAAGGTCTGAAAATTCGTGCACCCAGCCGGGTTTTAAACCAAAAATGTCGTCACAGAACCATATATGATCAAAATTGAATTTTTGCTTCAATATTTTTAATTCTCTTACTACGTTTTGAGGACTGCGTGAATTATACCGGTTTCCATAGATGGGTTTGGCACACCAGTTACATTTGAATGGGCAACCCCTTGTAGTTCCCATGTTCATTGAAAAATACCCTGCATGTTTGATCCACATTTTCCGGTAAGGTTCCATATCAATGATATCCCATGCCGGGTATGGCAATGCATCCAATTCTTTTATTACATTTCTCCTTTTCGTTTTTACAACAGCATTGTTGTGTTTAAAAGCAATGCCTTCTATATTGAATAGGTCTGTTTCATTTTTTGTTATTGCATTTGTTAGTTCAAGTAATGTCATTTCAGCTTCACCTAATAAAATATAATCCGCTCCTTCGGCCAGGTACAATTCAAAACGATCGGTAGAATCGGAACTGGAAACGATCACTGTACAAGCTTTTTCTTTTGCATACCGGATCATTTTAAAAGCAGCATCCCTCATATTCTGCAGGCACATTTTGGTGAGGTAATTGAAACCGTCGTCATAAATAACAAAAATGTCCGGCTGTACATTTATGATCGGAGAGATAACTTCTTCCGGTGTTTGTGCAAAAATGGTATCAAAAAATGAAATGGAATAACCATGTTCTCTCATAAAAGCGGCTGCATACAAGGTTCCCAACGGTGCATAAGGTTGCCCGGTTGCCCATTGCTTTGGATCAAAGCGCAGGAAATATGAATGAGTAAATAATATATTTTTCATTTCCACTAAATAATTTTATGAAAGATTTGTTACCGGTGACAGGTTCAGGTAACAAACACATTTTATACAAGTTTCATTTTTATCCATGTCTAAATTCCTTCTGAATTCAATAGCACTTTCACTGTTGATGATCTTGTCTAACGATTCTGTTTTTATATTTCCATAAGCATCGTGAAAAAAACATGGCCGCACCGTACCATCAGCCTCAATTACAGTAGATACCCAGGGTGCATTGCATTTCTTATAAGGAAAATCATTGAGTCCGTGACAGGCAGAATAGTATTGAAATAATTTCCTGATCTTTTCGGGCGATTCAGATATAAAATTATTCCTGAAATCACCTGCATGCTTCATCAGTAAATCATCTGTTATTTTATTTAATTCTGTAAGTTCAGATATTGATAAAAGTATTTCATGTTGCCGGTCTTTACTCCAGGGAATTTCCCTGTTAAAAGCAACACTGCTTACATCTGCTGGCAAAAAACTAATTTTATCCAGGCACAACTCTTTTGCACTTTCAATAATTTGTGACCAAATTTTAAAATTTAAGCGATGTATAACGGTTCGCCCGGTTACTTTAAAATGCGGATTAAGTGACCTCAATTCCCTAATTCCTTCTTTCATTTTATTAAATGCACCCGGAATATTACGGATCGTATCATGTAGCTTTTCGTCTCCATCCAGGGAAACGATCACATCATCTACCCATTTTATCAATTGTTCTGCATGATTTTTAATCGTAAGGCCTGTAGATAACAGGCTGATTTTTATTTTTTCTTTTTTCAATATTTCACAGAACCTGAAAAAATTCTTATTGAGCAAAGCTTCTCCACCCGACATCAATACCTGTTGCGTTCCTAATTTTTTTAAAGTGATTAATAAATTGCTGATATCATTTTCGGTTAATTGTTTCAGGTTATCGTTCCCTTTCCATATATCACACATAATGCACCTGCAATTGCAGGCGCTGTGTGGCATCAGTATTGCGATTGGCAATACAGCTATCCGGTCCGTTTGTAAAGTACGGAACCGTTTAAATGCCTGGTATAATGACTGTGCTGACAATTTGTGTTATTGATTTTTTATTATGATCCAGTGAAAAGGATATTTCCTTGCCAACAATTTATTTTTCCAGGAATAAGGATCTTGTAATATTGTGTGCAGGTATTCGTTCAAAGCTTCAATAGAATGATGATGATAATAGTTGGTTAATTCTCTAAAACCAATTGAAGTATAATATTCTTTTGTTCTTTGTTTTGCGGCAGTAATTTCTTTTTGTGGGTAGAAATGCGAATCCAAAATGTGGATCTCCCCATTTGGAGTTAAATGTTCCAATGCTGTATTGATCACTTCCTTAAATGATGAAAAATACTGTATTGAAGCTGCGAATATAATTATATCAAATCTTTTATCAGCCATTGTTCCGTATCGCATATCGCAATTAATGAAACTCAGGTTTGAATGTTGATGAAAAACTCTTTTGGCCTGTTCAAGTTCAGTGTTATTAATATCGGTTGCAATTACTTTTCCTTTTGTGGCAGCAGCCAATTGTGCTGAAAGCCATCCGTTGCCGCAACCAATTTCAAGGATAGTTGGATCGGTAGTTTTATGCTTTATATAAGTCAGTATTTTTTTTAAAGACAGTTCCCTGATCTCCCATTCTTTGGCATTTGGATGATCTTTACGTAAGCAGGGAAGGTTTGCTGTTTCTTCATCTGTATAAATTCTCCCTTCTTTTTGGCGTAGCCGGATATAAAGTTGTTCAAACTCATTTACGACAGGATATATATTAATAGCATTCGTCATCGCTTAACAATTTTGAAAATATGATTTTTCTCCAGCACATTCTGTTTGCTGTGTATACAATTGAGTACAAAACCATTCATTGAAGCAAACCAGGTTATCATTTGCATATCACAACCGTCAAAAAGAACCATTAATATTTCTGTATCCTTGTGTATATGATCTGCAAGCGTATCAAATAATGCAGAAAAGTATTCACCATTTTCTCCGCAAAACCAGGCGTAATCTGCATTCGTTACCGGTTTATTTTTATAATAAGGAGGATTGATTGCAATGATGTCGAATTTTTGTTGAGGAATGGTTTGAAAAAGATCAGATTGAATAACCTGCAGGCTCACCCCATTCCGGGCACAATTATTTTTAAGGAACTCAACAGCAACCGGGTTTATATCAGTCGCTGTAACTTTTGCTCCTTTTTTTGCTGCAACAATGGAAATGAGACCACTTCCACAACCCAGTTCTAAAAATGTTTTTTCATTCAACGGAATTTTTAGGCAGTATTGCAGTAATAACCGGGTGCTGAAAAAGAATCCGGGATGAAAAACCTGTGGTGCAATATCAATATTGATTCCATTATACCTGTAAACCCTTGTTTTGGAAAGATATTTTGTCAGCAACGGTTTATAAGTCCTGGCAACGATATGTCTTAATGTAGTATTCAAAATATTTTTTTAAAATCCTTCAGTTTCGGGTTGCCTGTATTTCCAAATAATCTGCAATGCCTTTAGTTCATAAGGCTTTTTATACAAACCTGTTTTATACCTGACAGAAGCAATGTTTCGAATAAATTTTCTTTTCAGATCCGTTAGCCTTATATCAGACGCTGTAGGATAATAACCATTTAATACTGTTTCAAAATCTTTGATCTTGTCTATCATATCGGGTGTTATCCAGGGGGTTAAGGGGTTTTTTCTCAGGTCAAAATTTTCCCATTGCGGGCCTATCCAGTCTTCCAGTTTTTCTGGAAAATGAAATCCCGTTCCCAAAACTTTATTATACATTTCACTGCCTTCAGTTGGTACCGGGCTGTATACATAAATTATAATTTCTGTTTTTGGATTGATCTGTTTTATTTCTTTTATAAATAAAATATCCTGTTCAATTTGTTTCATTGCCTGTTCAGGAGTATCTGCGGGTGTTCCCAGTACAAATGAATATTCGGGAATGATATCAAATTTTCCAATGCGTGCTGCAAAGGATCGTATCTCGGCAGCGGTTTGAGTGCCACCTTTATCCATCTTTTTCAGAATATCATCATTGCCTGTTTCTGCACCGAAGAATATCATTTTGCAGCCACTCTCTCTCATCAATGCCAATGATTCGTCTGAATATTTATCCACCGTATCAATACGTCCTTCACCCCACCATACCATCTTTTCCGGCTTGATCAGTTTTGAAAACTCAACCGTTCTTTTTTCTGATACAAAAAAATTGTTATCATGAAATTCAATGGCATTACCGCCAAAATTTTCTTTCAGGTATTTTATATCATTGTAAATAAGCTGCGCAGATTTGCCTCTCCACCTTGCATTGTAGATAGGGACCACTGCACAAAATGAACACTTAAACGGGCAGCCCATACTGGAATGATAAGCGATCGTTTTTGTTCCCAGGTATGTTTTACCCAGGTAATTGCGAATGGGATAAAACCGGTTCAGCGTAGAGTATGGCAAAGCAGGCAATTCATCAGGATCATATAATTCATCTTTGGCTGTCTTTATGATTTGCCCTTCCGATCTGTAAATAAGATTGTGAATAAATTCAAATGGTTTATTGTTTTCCAATGCATCAATTAAAGCGGGAAAGGATTTTTCTCCAGGTCCATTGATTACAAAATCAACATAATCAGAATTTAAAACAACTTTTGATTGGTTGGAAGGAAAATATCCTCCCCATATGATCTTAATATCCGGATACAGTTCACGGATCTTTTTTGAAAATGGTATGGATTGTTTTAATTGAGGGCCGGGCATGGATGTGCAGCCAAAATAACCATATCCACCAGTGGATAAATGATGGTCGATCTTTTCCCAGGGATCATTTTCCATATTGCCATCTACAATAACATAATCATACAATCCTTCAATAGATGATGCAATACTGAGAATTGAATTGGGAATTCTCGGTTTATAATTTGCACTTCTGGGATTAAATAATAGTACCCTTTTCATTTACTAATAAAGTTAACGCAATTGCTCATAACTAAAACGAGTCATAGAAGTAAATAGTTGCCCCACAGGTTCTTTTTATATTATTAAGTAGCATAGCTTTATGGATATAAATATTGCTATAACTGGTTTAAACTGTTATGCATAGAAAAATGGTTACAGGCATCCTTTTCTGGTGAATAACCGTTTGAATTGTAGTCCTGAGACAAAACCATTTTTTATAAAGAAGAATGCGTTAATGTTTTTACATGCTTAATTCAAACACCTCTCTTAAAGTAAGTATCATCATGGCCACCTATAACCGGGCGGAATATATATTGGAAACGATTGAGAGCATTCGTAACCAGACCTATCAAAAATGGGAACTTATTATCATTGATGATGGTTCTGATGATGATACTGAAAAAATAATAACCGGGTTACATGATGAACGTATACAATATCATCAAGCTGGCCGGACCGGAATGGTCAGTAAAATTAAAAATATTGCCATTGGGAAATCATCAGGAGAATTCCTTGCTTTTATAGATTCAGATGATCTTTGGGCAGCTGATAAACTGGAGAAACAGGTAACTGCCCTGGATCAATTTCCCGAAGCGGGATTTTCTATTACCGGTGGGTATAATTTTATAAAGCCCGCTGTGCCATTGGATTATTTTTTTAAACAACACGAAGGAATTAAATATGGCGATGTTTTTATTTCATTTTTCAGATCTGAACTGCCCGCCTACACCCAGGCATTGATGTTACGAAAGTCATGTATTGAAGTCGGAGGTCTTTTTAATGAAACCAGTACTTTTTCCGATGTTGATTTTATTCTTAACCTTGCCCGTCATTTTAAGGCAGTCATTTTGTATGAAACTTTGGTTTACCGCCGTTTACATGAAACGAATGACAACAAGTTGAACTGGGAAAAAAGATATGAAGAGGGAATTGAAATAATTATTTCGAATAAAAAAAATCTACCCAAAAGGATAACCCGAAATGCTCTTTTCAGATTGTGTATAAATTTTGGAGAAGATCTGTTATTGCATAAGCAAAGAAAAAAAGCCATTTATCAGTTTATCAAAGCATGGAAAATTTATCCATACAGCGTTATACCATATAGAAAAACAGCTAAAGCGATCTTGAGTTGTTTTATTAAATGAACATTGCAACGATGAAAAAATTGTCTTTGTATAAAAAAACTTAGATTGCTTCATTCCCGGCATTCTCGGGGATTTAAAAGTGTATTATACACAAAACACAATGCCTGTAACAAATAAAACAACAGATCAAAGCCCTGATATTCCATCAAAGCCCTGGAAGAAAAAAACTATGCCACGCAGGATTTTGGCTATCAGGCTCCAGGCTATGGGCGATGTGGTTATAACGTTGCCTTATTTGCAGCAATTGAAAAAAATGTTGCCTGCAACTTCAAAACTGGACCTGCTTACACGGGAAGAAGTAGACGCAATTCCCGGAAATATTCATTTGTTTGACAAAGTGTATTCAATAAAAGGTGGAAGAAATGTAAAGAAGCAATTCTTGTATACCGGTTTACTGCTGCCGAAACTCATGCTTCGAAAATATGATGTTGTCATAGACCTGCAGAATAATATTATTAGTGAGTTTGTTCGAAGAATTTTAATGCCCAAAGCCTGGTCGGTATTTGACCGCTATACCCCTATTCCCGCGGGTGAAAGTACAAGAATGACTATTGAAGCTATCGGGCTGGGCAACTGTTTTGCTGATGATACCGGATTTACATTTAAACAAGAAAATGATTGTTCGGTCTTGCTATATGATAATGGATGGGATGGACAAAGCGGATTGGTTATATTAAATCCGGCTGCTGCATTTATTACACGTAACTGGCCTATAGAAAATTACATTTCATTTGCGGGTTTGTGGAAACAAAGATTTCCAAAAACACAATTCCTCATCATTGGTGTAAATACCATTGCAGAAAAGGTTGCTGTCTTGAAAAATAAGCTGGGAGATCAATTAATTGACCTTGTAAATAAAACATCAGTGTTACAGGCTTTTGAGCTGCTTCAAAAAGCAAGATTTGTTTTGACGGAAGATTCAGGGCTGATGCATATGGCATGGGTTTCCGGTATTCCAACGCTGGCTATGTTTGGTTCTACCAACAGTTACAGGGCCACTCCATTGGGTGATCATACTGTTTTATTACATTCATCTGATCTTATATGTGGAAATTGTATGCTCGAAACATGTACATATGGAGATACACATTGCCTGACACGTTATACAGCTGCTTTTGTTTTTGATCAGGCAATTGCATTGATTAATTATTTGGCGGACAAACAAACAGTGCGGCAACAGCTTTAACGGTTTCACTTATTAAAAATGGAAATACAGGCCTGTAACTGGTATTTGCGTTTTGTAAAATATCGAGCGTTTTTTGTTTCATGGCTACTTTATCCGGAACGATGTGCCAGTGTTCGATTTCCTTTTTCATAGCCCGGCAAAAACTGATCACCTGTGCACCGCCTGATAATGCTTCCAGGCATACTCCTGAAAATCCTTCATATGAGGAAGTGTGTAAAAAAACTTTTGCCTGCTGCATCAGCAACAATACTTTATCATGCGATATTTCGCCGGTGATCAAAACATTGTCCTGCAACCCATATGTTGTAATAAGCGTTTTTAGTTTTTCTTTTTCAGGACCCGCGCCAACTAAAACTGACCTTACTGCAGGTATCTCCTTTTTTATTTCGGCAATTATTTCAAGGAACAGGTCAAATTGTTTTAACGGAATTAATGAGCCCGCACCGAGGACATCAATATTTTTTTCTTTTAATTCATTGATAATTTCATTTAGGTCAATTCCGGGCGGGACCAGATGTAGAGGCCTTACAGCATGATTCTTTTCAAAACTATCCTGCAAAAAATCAGATAATGCAATTAATTCTCCTGCTTTTAAATTAACTTGTTTGGGATATCTATTTTCTTTTCTTGCATCCTGGCCAAATAACCAGCAAAAGTGTTTCAGGTTATATCTTTTACCAAAACGATTGCCTACCAAAGCACATTCTCCGTACCAAAAACTTAATATCCCAGCTATTTTTTTGTTTTTATTTATTTCACGCAGACTTGAATTTATTGTATGCCTGAGTATAAGCTTTGGCAGGCCAGCTTTATTTTGTCCGTTGAAACAAATGACCGTAGAGCCGAACCATTGGAAAGTATTTGTATGATAGGGATATTGAAAGCTCAGGATTATTATTTCAAACAGCGGATAAAGTTCATGCAAATTCTTTACAAAACTTTGTTGCATTGGTAAACAGGTTGTATCCGTTTCAGATTCCGGGAAGCCGGGAGTAAGGATAACCAATGTATTTTTTTCTTTATTGATCAAGCGAAATTATTTTATTACAATAGGAAAGGCTTTTTTTATCGTGGGTGATTATGATAACGGCTTTTCCGGTTAACGCCAACTCCCGGAAATGTTCCAACAATAAACGGGTAGCTTCTTCATCTAATTCATTAAAAGGTTCATCCAACAGGATAAATGATGCCTTTTTGTACAAGGCCCTTGCAATTGCAATCCTTTGCTGCTGGCCACCACTGATGTTCTTGCCATTTTCTGTAATTAGTTTTTCAAGCCCTTCAGGGAAAATTGATATTGCTTTTTCAAGCCCGGAATTATACAGCGCATATTGAAGATCATCTTTGTTATATTCCTGTTCCGCCAGGCTGATATTCTTTAAAAGGGTATCATGGATAAAAAATTTCTGTTGTCTTACATAGGAGAAATATGGCCAGTAATTTTTTATTTCAGCGCTGCTAACAGGCCTCCCGTTAATAATAACTTCGCCTTTTGAAGCGGATAAGAACCCTAAAACAATATTTAATATGCTCGTTTTTCCTTTACCGGATTCCCCGGTAATGCCAACAAAATCCCCCCGTTTAACCATGAAAGAAAGATCGTTTAAAACCGGCCGGCCATCATACTGAAAACCAACATGCTTAAATTCTACGGATTGAATGTCCTGTATGGTTTTCGTTAAAGTTGCAACTTCGTTTGTTTGTTTAAATTCTCCGGGGATGATCAATGGAAATTCATATGCCTTCATTTGTCCGCTGATATTAATTATTTTAACAATCCCCGGAATGATCTTATAAGCTGCAGCCATAAAAGCTCCGATCGTTATCAAAGTTTCATGGTCGTTGTTTCCGGTCCATTTGGCAATTACAATGAGTATAAACAATCCCAGTACTGCAAATATTTCTATGATACGTGCAGGCATACTTTGTAATGCAAGCGAATCAAATAAGTGCTTGCTGAATTTTTGGCGTGCATTGATAAAGCGTTCAAG
>JAYSWW010000290.1:0-1561 GCA_043717805.1 Ferruginibacter sp. | reverse complement strand
AAAGCAAGTGTTCATAAAAATGATCAGGAATTCAATGGCAATATCTGCAAGGGAAACAGACCCCGTCACCTATTTGCAGGAAGATTCCCTGAAGATATTCCATCTGGAAAGAGGAATTGACCTGGCAATATATGGCATGATCCCGCAAAGACAAATGCCCCTGGAATCTTATGTAGGATTCACTTTATGTAAAAACGGATTTCCGGTTTCTTATGGTGGCGCATGGATATTTGGACAAACAGCCAGGATCGGTATCAATATCTTTGAAACTTTCCGGGGTGGCGAATCCGGTTTTATTTTGTGCCAGTTACTCAGGGTATATAAACAACTATTCAAAATCAGTTATGTTGAAGTAGAACCCTATCAATACGGATTGGACAACCCGGACGGTATCAAAACCGCTGCTTTCTGGTTTTATTACAAGTATGGATTCAGGCCTGTTGACCAGCAATTGCTAAAACTTGCCAACAGCGAATATCAAAAAATAAAAACACGGAAGAATTACCGGAGTACAGAAAAAACACTTGTAAAGTTTACACAAAGTAATATTGCATTGAATATGGGTAAAAATATCCATGTCCAGGTTACTGATATTTCTTTACAGTTAAAATCTTTCATCAAAAATAAATACCAAAACAATTATTTAAAAGCAGAACAGGAATCCATTCAGGCATTTTGCAGACTAACTCCGCTGAAAGCCGGTTTATTAGACATGAATGAAAGAAAAATACTAACAGATTTTGCTTTTTGGGCAATGTCTATGAATATCAAAAATAAGAGCAAACTTCAATTGATGAAAAAAATGATTTTTACAAAGCCAAATAACCTATATGCCTACCAGCAATTATTACTGGATTTTTTTATTTAATAAGATCAGCCTGTTTCATTTTAAAAGTATCCCAGTCAACCCCTACCCTGAAAGTCTGGTATATACGCCCACCTTGCAAACTTCCGCCATAATGATTTGTGGCTGAATGAAAAGCACCGGAAGGATATGCCAGCATACGGTTAAACCTGTACCCAACCCTGTCAATTTCGATCCACTTGCTGCGATCTTTGCTTTCTTTTTCCAGTTGATCCCTTAGTTTGGTAAAATTCATTTTATGCCTTCGGGCATCTGCTGGCGTAACCGGATCAACGAGTCCGGTCTGTTTATGCATCCAAAAAGAAGTACCGCAATTCAACGGAAGCCCCGGGGTAAGGTATATAACAATAGTTACATCGTTAAAAGGTTCATCAGAATGCACACCCGGGACTTCCTTTTTTTTACCCTTTGATAAGCCCTGGTAAAAAACCCCATTCTCTTCCATGGGATCAGTATCCCAGCGAATGATCTTTATACCCAGTATTTTTTCAAGTTTGCCCTTTACGTCTTTTTCATGATAAACCTTTGTGGTTCGGTAACCGGTTACGTGTTCAGGTTCGTAATAAGCAGCCTGCAAAGCTTTTTCATAAACTTTATGAGGCTGATCGTAAAAATTATCTTTTACAATTAAAAAACGGGGATATATTAATTTTTCCATACAGTGAGATTATCAGGATCAATTTACTTCCATGTATA
>JAYSWW010000289.1:0-1567 GCA_043717805.1 Ferruginibacter sp. | reverse complement strand
TTCAATTGTCAAACCTTGTTACCTATGATTCCAGTGGTGGAGTTTTAAACAGCAAATATATTTTTGCAGGAAAAGATGCAACCAATGGTTCGGAATTATGGATAACCGATGGAACTCCGGGTGGTACAATACTGTTGAAAGATATCAACCCGGGAACAGCAGATTCCAGGCCTGCTGATAATTTTTCTTTGTTTAATGGTTTTTTATTTTTCACTGCAGAGAGGCCCGCCGAAGGACGTGAACTATGGAGAACAGACGGCACTCCTGCCGGCACAACACTGTTTAAGGATATTGTTCCCGGCCCGGTATCCAGTAATCTGAAAGATCAGTATTTTCTCTTTTCAACCGGTAATTATTTACTTTTCAACGCCATAACCGTTGCAGAGGGAGATGAGTTATGGAAATCTGATGGAACAGGAACAGGGACCAATTTATTAAAGGATATCAATACAGGAGTGCTTTCTTCATCACCCGGCTCCTTGTTTAAATATAGTAACCAGGTTTTGTTTCTTGCAGAAGATAACGTAAACGGGCGTGAGCTTTGGAAAACAGATGGCACAACGGGTAATACTGTTTTGGTTAAAAATATCAATCCCGGGCCGGCATCATCTTCCGTTTTGGGATTCTATACTTTTAATGGCATCGCATATTTTGCTGCAAATAATGGAACGGATGGTTCTGAATTGTGGCGTACAGATGGCACAGAACCAAATACAACAATGGTTAAAGACATTGAAAGTACGATTCCCGGTTTTGGATCCATGCCTTTTGTGGTACTTGCTGTTACTGCCGGCAATAAATTTATTTTTTCCGCTTATACATTCGATAACGGGTCAGAATTATGGCAATCCGATGGTACAGCCGGAGGAACAACTTTGTTCAAAGATATCAACCCTGGGATGGGCGACGCAAATCCTTTTATTTTCATTGATTTTTCTTCATTCTCAGGGAATGGACACCCCGCCCTGTTCCAGGGAAATAAATTTTTCTTTGAAGCTACAACTGCCACGGAAGGAGATGAATTATGGATCTCCGATGGAACGGTGGCCGGAACGACCAGGGTCAAAGATATCAACCCTGGCTTACCCGATGGGTTAGGGGCCGTTTCATATTATTATACTTCAGCAGCTTTGTATTTTTCTGCAAATGATGGTGTGCATGGAGAAGAATTGTGGCAAAGTGACGGAACTTTATCAGGTACAACATTGGTATCTGATATAAATCCTTCGGGTAATGCCAATATTACGTTTGGTGTGATCCTTAATAATAAACTCATTTTCCAGGCTACAAACGGCGATAATGCAGCCTGGGACCTTTACAGGCTTGATGCCCTTGTAAACCCTATTCCTGTTAAAATGATGTCATTTACAATTAAGCAGGAAGGTAAAAACGCATTGTTACAATGGAGTACATCCCAGGAAATAAATACCCGGAATTTTACAATTGAAAGAAGTTTTGACGGGCTTCATTTTGAAAAAGCAGGAATTGTTCAGGCTGCAGGAGCATCTGATATCGGGCAATCATATCAGTTTACAGATAATGACATTGTCAATGGTACAAATGAAAT
>JAYSWW010000288.1:0-1568 GCA_043717805.1 Ferruginibacter sp. | reverse complement strand
CTTTCAACAGTTTATTACAAAACATAACATTCATACATTTTATTTTCTGCATCGTTACCGCATAGAAGAAAGATTTTTTACCGACGATTTTAAATTACGGTTTCGATATTTTTTATCAGTAAATAAACCATTAAATAAAAAGACAATGGAAACAAATGCAGTGTATCTGTCTGCATACAATGAAATCTTTTTAAATACTGAAAAGCCCGTTTTTGACCGCAACCGGCTATATGGTGGAATGGGTTATTGCCTCAACAATTTTATAAAAATAGAAACAGGCTTTATGTTACAAATGCTGGAGGATACAAAGCAATCTCAGTTTCAGATCATTCTATTCATCAACCTGCCCTTCAACAGGCAGAATTAAATTTCAAACACAAAACAAACATTACAATGAAAACATTAACCAAAGAAATGCAGGCAGCCATAACACCTAAAATGGCATTAGATTTATTAACTGAGGGCAACAAAAGATTTGTAAATAATCTGAAGGTTAACCGCAACCTTTTGCAACAGGCAAATGAAACATCTGACGGGCAACATCCTTTTGCTGTAATACTTAGCTGCATAGACAGCCGTACTTCCGCCGAACTAATTTTTGACCAGGGTTTGGGCGATGTATTTAGCGTTCGCATCGCGGGCAATATTATTAATGAAGATATTTTAGGAAGCATGGAGTTTGGATGTAAAGTAGCAGGTTCCAAAATCATAGTTGTACTGGGACACACCAAATGTGGTGCAGTAAAAGGAGCTTGCGACCACGTGGAAATGGGAAATCTGACAGCCTTGCTGACTAAGATTAGACCCGCCGTTGATGATGAACAAGCCACAATAGAAAACCGTCATTCGGACAATCGAGAATTTGTAGAAAAAGTGGCAATCATTAATGTTAAACGGTCAGTAAAATCTATAATGGAACGTAGCCCTATTTTAAAAGAAATGATAGAGAAGGGAGAGATTGGAATTGTTGGTGGCACCCATGATATTACAACAGGACAGGTTACATTTTTTGAGGACACAATATTTATAAAAGCTTAATAACATCCTAAAACAAATTAAAAAACTAAGTGCAGAGAAGCAGGGTATGCAAATAACAAGGGTTCGTTGTGTGCAATTTTTACGCATTTCGATAAAATAAATTAGTTTCTTTAAATCGAAGCTATTGACCTTATCAAAAACTCCATAATGACAGAAAAGTTTAAGGTCACATTTCTTTCAGAAGCGTTGACTTTCATGGATATTCTGGACAGAAAGGCGCAAGAAAAAATATATTATATTATCGGAAAAGCACAAGCAATTAATGATCCAGTGTAAACATTCTAGTTGAAAAACATTTTATAAAGGGTAGTGCAAGAACTAACTTCCCTGACGTATGGAACGGGTTAATAAATGTCCAAAAGATAAAATCATCACTTTACATACTTCATAGTACAAATGACAAAACAAAACCAATTGTCATGAGTATGGACTTAGCCAAAAGCACCGGAAGCCAAGGGAAATTTTTACAACTTGAAACACCCGGATTCAACGCCGTTTATGAGCATCCAAATGACAGCACCTGGAACCCA
>JAYSWW010000287.1:0-4100 GCA_043717805.1 Ferruginibacter sp. | reverse complement strand
GAAATCAATTCAAATCGTTTGAAATTTAATTCATATCAAACCCTTATCCAGCAATATTTTCAAAGAACTAATACATATCTTAACAAGACGGTCATGATTGCATATTATTAATCCGTTTACTATAAAACTATTTTTTATGAGAGATTATAAAAAATTAGAGGTTTGGAAAAAATCTCATGATATGTACATTTATATTAAAAAGCACATCGCTGTAAAATTTCCCAAAGAAGAACGTTATGAATTAACTTCTCAATTATTAAGAGCAGCATTATCTGTTCCATTAAATATAGTAGAAGGATGTGGAAGATTTACGGATAAGGACTTTGCACGATTTTTAGATATATCCCTTGGCTCAACAAATGAATCTGATTATTGTTGTTATGCAGCTATGGAATTGAAATACATAAACAATGAAGAATATGAACAAGTAAATAAACGCTTGAATGAAGTAAGGGCCATGCTTATTACCTTTTTAAAATTTCTGAGAAAGAACGAAGGTAAAAGGTTTTAAGGTTAAAGGTTTAAGGTTTGAAGTAGAGCGTTTAATTTCAAGGTTTAGGGTAGGTGTTGAATTAACCTTAGGCCTTTCACCATATACCTTTAGCCCTTAACCTTAAATCTTCCATTCAACAATTGCATTTTCCCATTCTTTTTTAAACGGAACTGTTACCTTGATATAATTATCCGAATAGCCTTCCATCATTCCGTTCTTATTTACATGCTCAAACAATACTTTCCTGGTTTGCCCGATGTGTTTTTCTGTAAATGCCTGCATTTTTAAATAACTGATATTCCTGAGTATTTTGTTGCGTTCATTGCGGGTTTGAATGGGAACGACCGGTTTCATTGACAACGCATGGGTATTGTCTCTTTCTGAATAAGTAAATACATGCAGGTAAGAGATATCAAGTTCCTGTACAAAATCAACCGTTTCTTTAAAGTCTTCTTCGGTTTCACCCGGAAAGCCAACGATCACATCTGCTCCGATACAGCAATGTGGCATCATCATTTTTATCAAACCTGCTTTTTCGGCATATAATTCTTTTTGATAACGGCGGCGCATATTGGCCAGTGTTTTATTGCTGCCGCTTTGAAGGGGAATGTGAAAATGGGGCATGAATTTATTTGAATTGCTGACAAATTCTATCAACTCATTGCTCAGCAGGTTCGGCTCAATCGATGAAATCCGGAAACGTTCAATAGTTGAAGTTTTATCCAATTCCCTGGCAAGGTCAAAAAAGGTTTCCTCTTTTATTCTTCCACCTGCAATGCCTTTGCCAAAATCTCCAAGGTTGATCCCGGTCAGTACAATTTCTTTTGCTCCTTTTTCTGCTATGGTATTGACCTCTTCCAGCACATGATCAATAAGATCGCTCCTGCTTTTACCTCTTGCCATAGGAATGGTGCAAAAACTGCAATTGTAATCACAACCATCCTGGACTTTTAAAAACACCCTGGTTCGTTCATGAAGCGAATGGGAAGCAGTAAATATATTCACATCTTCAATATCACAACTACAGATCCTGGCAGCATCATTTTTTGTGATCTCTTTTAAATGTTTACTGATGTTAAATTTTTCAGCTGCACCCAGCACAAGGTTAACACCAGGGATGGCAGCAATTTCCTGTGGCTTTAACTGGGCATAACATCCTGTGATCACAACCATGGCCTCAGGTGCTTTCCGTTGTATCCTGCGCACCAATTGTCGGCATTCCTTGTCGGCATTATCAGTAACAGAACAGGTATTAATCACATATACATCTGCAACCTCATCAAAATCCTTTTTTACAAAACCATCATTCTCCAACATACGTCCGATAGCGGTCGTTTCGCTGAAATTGAGTTTACACCCCAAAGTATGTAAGGCTACTGTTTTCACGGCGCAAATATACATAAAAGGTGTAAGGTAGAAGGTAGAAGCTGTAAAGGATACTCTCAACCCTTAAACCTTTAAACCCTTAAACCTTAAACCTTAAACCTTTAAACTTTAAATCTTAAACCTTTAAACCCTAACCCCCCAACCCTAAACCTTTTTCCTATCTTTACAACGTGTCAAAAAAATACTTTCCATTTATTGCACTGATCGCTGCAGCTTTATTGCTGTTCTGGATCAAAAAAAATCAGCATGGTAAGACAGAACCTGTACCCGTTAATATAGAAATACCGGTTGCAGAAAATGAACCTTTAGACAGAAGTATAACAAAAATTGTATATAGCAAACATGCCAGGTGCCGCATGAACTGCAGGCATATTGATGAATCAGAAGTAAAAGAGATCCTGGAAGAAGGTAAGATCAATTACAATAAAATAGAAGAAGACCCTAAGGGAAAAACATATCCCCTGGAAGGTATCACACACGACAGGCAACACGTAAGAATTGTATTTGCACCTCATGCAAATGAACTTGTTGTTGTAACGGTTATTGACCTTGAAACGGAATGGCCTTGTAACTGCAATTAATAATTTTACATGAACGGGGTTGTTTAATTTTTATTTAGTTTTACATTGCTATCGCTTAAGCGATTAATGAAATGAAGATAAAGTCCCTACTGGCAAAACCATTTGCCAATTATATTCACAGGCAGATAAAAAAGGAAATGTCATCTGCCGTGGCAGATCAGCAAGCCATTTTTAACCAGCTGATAAAAACCGGCTCTAAAACTGAATTCGGAAAGGAACATAATTTCAGTTCTATAAAAAATCATGAGGATTTTGTTGAACATGTTCCCATAAGGGATTACGAGGCATTCAAATCTTACATAGAAAAAATAAAAGAAGGCAGGCACAATGTGCTATGGAAAGGATTGCCACTTTATTTTGCAAAAACCAGTGGAACAACCAGTGGGGTTAAATACATACCCATTACCAGGGATTCTATTCCCAATCATATCAATACGGCCCGCAACGCACTGTTGTGTTATATGGCTGAAACCGGCAATACAAAATTTGCCGATGGTAAACTGATCTTTCTGAGTGGTTCACCAGTACTTGAAAGAGTGGGAGGTATACCAACGGGGCGGCTCAGTGGTATTGTCAACCACCACGTACCTAAATACCTTCGTGCCAATCAATTGCCATCCTTTGAAACAAATTGTATTGAAGACTGGGAGGAAAAACTGGATAAGATCGTTTCAGAAACGATTTCCCAGGATATGACATTGATCAGCGGCATTCCACCCTGGATGCAGATGTATTTTGACCGGCTGATGGAAAGGTCAGGTAAAAAAATTGGCGAACTCTTTCCGAATTTCAGTGTAATGGTACAGGGTGGTGTGAATTATGAACCTTATAAAGCAAAACTAACGGAAAGCATTGGCCGTAATATCGACACAATTGAATTATTCCCCGCCAGTGAAGGTTTTTTTGCCTTCCAGGATTCACAGGAAGCACCGGGCATGTTGTTGAATACCAACAGCGGCATATTTTTTGAATTTGTGCCGGTAGCCGAGATCAACAATGAAAATCCAACAAGATTGATGTTGAAAGATGTGAAAGCGGATGAAAATTATGCTATTATCATCAGCAGCAATGCCGGTTTATGGGCTTATAACATCGGAGATACGATAAAGTTTGTTTCTACAGATCCTTACAGGCTTGTGGTAAGCGGGCGTACCAAACATTTTATTTCTGCATTCGGGGAGCATGTGATCGTGGAAGAAGTGGAATCTGCTATTCTAAATGCCGCAAATGAAGAAAATATCAAACTCATAGAATTTACAGTTGCCCCGTATATCAGTACCGATAAAGGAAAAAGTTACCATGAATGGTTCATTGAATTTGAAAATACACCGGCCAACCTGCAGGAATTTGCTAAAAAAATTGATGACAATCTCCGCACAAAAAATGTTTATTACGACGACCTGATATCGGGAAACATCCTTCAAACTTTAAAAATAACCCCTGTACAGAAAAATGGTTTTGTAGATTATATGAAAAGCATCGGAAAACTTGGTGGCCAGAATAAAGTTGCCAGGCTTGGAAACGACAGGAAGATCGCTGAAGGGTTAAAACCATTTACCCCCTCCGAGTCCTGATGATTGCCTTTCAGAGAATTGAGAATCTTGCATCTTTAATTTGCAGTCTTTCATCAAATGGCCAAA
>JAYSWW010000286.1:0-4118 GCA_043717805.1 Ferruginibacter sp. | reverse complement strand
CTTTATTAGAACTGTTTTCAAACTCGTATCCGCAATATGTCAAAGAACAAAAAGATAGTCAATTGAGTATCTTCGATTTATAACAAGACGCTAATGATATGCAATATTTAATTAAACAGCCACCCCCTCAATACTTTTACTAGATACCTTCTACCTTCAACCTTCTACCCTTCAACCTTCTACCCTTCAAAACTTATTCCACTCCCTTTCCCCCAAATATTTTCTGAAAATATCTTTTTGAACTGCCTGCTGTAAGCCTTCCAGGTGTCTTTCGTGGTGCATATCTGTGGCAACATAAGAAACCAGGTCGTTCTTCAACATATAATTTGCTGCCTTTACGGCTTCTTTGCCATAATAACCTGTAAGCGACAACAGGTTTAACTGCAATAAAAATCCAAGCTCCTTCAGGTGGTGAAACATTTGATAATTGTTGTAATAATAGGGATAGCGTTCCGGATGTGCCAATATGGGTGTATATCCTTCAGTTATGATCGCAAAAGACATTTTTTCAGGGCTATGCGGCATGGTTGCATAAGAGAATTCAGTCAGCACTATATTCTCACTGATCGTCAATAATTTTGTTTTATTCTGCAACAATTCAAAGAAATATGCATCCATCATATATTCTGCTGCAGCAGATACTTCAAAACTGATCTTCCGGTTTACCAGTTCCTTTTTTAAAAGGGCCAATGCGGCATTGATCGTTTCAGCAGTGTTGCGGTACATATCACTGATGATATGTGGTGTGGCAACCGATTTTTGTACGCCCAATTTCATTAAGCCTTCTATCAATAAAATGGAGGTATCAAGGTCCGGTGAACCATCATCTATACCCGGTAATATATGAGAATGAATATCTGTGGTAATAGGCAAGAAATGATTACCGGTTTCTTTAGGCTGTTTATTTTTGAATAAGGAAAACATGGTCAAAGTTACTGTTTCCTTTCCAGAACAAGGTACCCGTATGGAGCCTGCTTTTGTTATTATTTTTTAAAAAACTGGTTTAATTTGATCAAAGGTTTTAAAATTGATACAAAAAAAGCAAAAGGAATATTGTTTTTGCGCATGGCCAGGTAATCTCTCCTGTTTGCACGCAGGCGTTTGTAAATGGTCTGATTGCTTTGCCCTCCGATCCTCATCTTTACAATAAGCTTTGGCAGGTAAAAGGAAGTTACCCTGTTTTTATAAAGATAACGTGCCATGAATTCATAATCAGCTGCGGTAAAATAGTGATTCTCATAAAAACCAAATTTCTCCACCAGTGATCTTTTTATATAAAATGTTGGGTGTGCGGGCATCCAACCATAATGAAAACGGGATCTTTTAAATGAACGCCCTTTCCATATCCTGATTATTTTATTGGTGTCTGCTGCGGAAACATATTCAAGGTCTCCATAAACCGTATCCACATTATTTTCTTCAAATGCTTTTACTATACTTTCAATCACATCATCATCAACCAGTATATCATCGCTGTTCAGGTTACCGATTATATCTCCCGTAGCCATTGCCATACCTTTATTGATGGCATCATATATCCCACGATCGGTTTCAGAAATGTATTTTGAAATATTTGGCCGGTATTTTTTGATGATTTCAAGTGTATCATCGGTTGATTTTCCATCAACAATAATATGCTCAATGTCATGATAGGTCTGCTTTATAACAGATTTAATACAGTCTTCCAGGTATTTACCAGAATTATAAGTTACCGTTATGATAGACACTTTCATATTGCAGTACAGCAGGACTTTTTAGTCTGCAATAATAGATTTTATTATTTAAATAACGGAAATACCCCGAAAAAGTATTGCTTAAAATAAAAATACCCCGGAATGTCTTTTGAACCGGGGTATTGAAATTATTAATTAATAAAAGCTTTAAAACTATTGAGTCTTTATTACTTAGGCCCTGCTTATTACTATATTTTCCATGGCAAGCATATCCATATTTGTTCTTAAGTAACAGTCAAGTGCTTCTTCCGGTGTATTTACGATAGGTTCATTTTCATTAAAAGATGTATTGAGCAGGATCGGTACACCCGTTTTTTGACGAAAGGCATCGATCAAAGCATAATAACGGGGAGAAATATTCTTATCAACTGTTTGCAACCTGCCCGTTCCATCAACATGTGTTACTGCCGGAATTTCAGATCTCTTTTCTTTCCTGATAGGAAATACTTTTTCCATAAAAGGCACTTCTTCATCCAGTTCAAAATAAGCTGCCACATATTCTTTTAAAATTGAAGGAGCAAATGGACGAAAACTTTCCCTTCGTTTGATCTTGGTATTTAAGATCTCTTTTGCATCTGCCCGCCGGGGATCAGCTATGATTGACCTTCCTCCCAATGCCCTGGGTCCGAATTCCGCACGACCGTTGAACCATCCTGCAACACCACCATTGATCAGGCAATCTGTAACCACATCATACAGTTCATCATCTTTCAATTCACGGTAACGGATACCTTTTCCATCCAATATTTTTTTAATCACCTCATTTGTAAAACGGCTGCCCGTATAGGCAGACATAATTGCCTGCTGTCTTTCTTTCTTCAACAACTGGTGTTGAACATACAATGCAGCTCCCATTGAAATACCGGCATCATGGCCGGCTGATGGTATGTAAACTTGTTTGAAACCTGTATTACGTGTTATCTTTCCGTTTGCAACACTGTTTTGAGCCACTCCACCTGCTATACAAACGTTTTCCAGGCCTGTTTTTTTGTGCAGGTGATTCAATAAATGGAAAATGACCTCCTCTGTCATTTTCTGTACTGAAGCCGCCAGGTCTTTGTGGTACTGGCTCAAAGGCTCATCACCTGATCGTGGCTTACCGAATTTCCGGATCATATATTCACTGTACATGGGTGATACAACCGGAATATGGTCATCGCCATATGAAATCACTCCGGAAGTACCCTTTCGGAAATAACGCAGGTTTAATTTGAACAATCCATCTGCAGTAAGCTTCACAACATCATGTAACTGGCTGGTATAATGTGGCTCGCCGTAAGGAGCCATTCCCATTACTTTGTATTCATCTCCATAATGAGGAAACCCGAGTAACTGTGTAAAGGCCGTATAAAATATTCCCATCGAATGAGGAAAATTAACAGAATTGTGTATCTCCATACTGTTTCCTTTACCAACACCCGTCATTGTTGTTGAAAAATCCCCTGAACCATCTACAGACAGGCAGGCGGCTTCTTCAAATGGCGATGCAAAAAATGCAGAAGCGATGTGGCTGCGGTGATGTTCTACATGATTGATCTTATTGGTAAATGTATCTTCCGGCAATCCGGAAATCTCTGACAATTCTTTTTGCAGAGAAGCAACTTTACGGCTATTTGATAACCTGTCTTTAACCGCATCAAAACTTCCTGCAGGATTTGATGCCAGGTATAAGAGTTTGCTGATCATTTTTGCTTTGGGGTCCCTGCCAATTGCAAAATGATCAACGTCTGCAAATGATACGCCGGCCTCTTTCAAACAAAATTCAATGGACTCCTTTGGGAAACCGGCCCAGTGTTTTATTCTTTTAAACCGTTCTTCTTCTATTGCTGCGATCATTTTTCCGTTTACAAAGATCGCCGCAGATGAATCGGCATGATATGCATTGATTCCTACTATAATCATATTTGATATTGGGTATTGATAGTTGTATTATTCCCTTGCTGAATAAATAATTGAATATTGATCATTTAGTTATTCGTTGTTTCCTTTTAAAGATAAATCCATCGATTCTTCAGAGCCTTTATCGAAAAAATACATCATTACAAAGATGGCTGTATAAGCAAAAATATTAAACCAGGTATGATGATCCAATCCAAAAGGCATTTTCCAGTTATTGTTGGTTGCCAGCAACAGCAATGCCATTCGGGTGATGTTAATGAACCAAATTAGCAGCAATCCGCCAAACAACCATTTGATTTTTTTTACCAGTCTATTTGGATATGCAGTAATAAATGCAATCCAGAAACTCATTACTCCATAACCTATACATCCATACACCAGTTTGATTCCCCTTCCATTAACTTTCCTGATCACATATTCATCCACATAATAAGTTTCAGTCCCCAAAAGCTTCAACAACATTTTTGTTCCAAACAGGAGCGTCGC
>JAYSWW010000285.1:0-1578 GCA_043717805.1 Ferruginibacter sp. | reverse complement strand
TGAAGGGTTGATTGGTTGACAGTTGAATTGATAGCCCTCTTTTGGCGAATTTCATTTTTTACCATCTGCTTAACGATTCTACGAGGCAATTTATCTCTCAATTTGTCAATTACTAACTACCTGCACTTCCAGTTCGGGGCTATTGGTAAGGAACGTGGCCATTTCGTCATTCATTTCAAATCCATTGTCCATACTGAATAAACTCACTTTGTGCTGCAACTTCATATCCTTTATGGTGAACTTGATACCACTTCGCCCCCGGTGATACTTTAAATTTTTCTCCAGGAAATTCACCATATTGGAGGTAAGGTGCCGGGCTTCTACACTAATGATCAATTGTTTTGTTAATTGCTGCTTGATGCTTTCCAATAGCATAATAGAGGAAACCTTAAATTCAAACTCATTTTCTTTTCCCCACCGGGTCTTAAAGTATCCGGTAATGAATAAGTTTTTTCCTTTTTCCAGGTAGTTGGAAAATTTTACATAGTCATCACTCCATAATAAAAATTCACTCTTACCGCTGAAATCTTCCAGCACAAATGACCCAAAATTTCTTCCCGTTTTGGTTACCCGGTGCTGCGCGTCAATCACCAAACCTGCCAGCCGAAATGTTTTGTTTGGATTTGCCTGTAGGGTTACCGCTTCTTTCATCTCATTGAAATCCTGGATACCGGTTATCCCGTAATGATGAATTTCAAATTTGAAATGATCGAGTGGGTGCCCGCTCATAAACATACCCGTTACCTCTTTTTCATGATCGAGTAATTCAGTAAGTGTCCAATGTTCGCACGGCTGAAATTTGGGAGGGGGTACTTCCATCACGGAAGGCAGATCTCCGAAAAGTGTATTCGTGCTTCCGGCTGTTAAACTCTGCTGGGCCTGGCCCCAATTAATAAGTCGTTCAATTCCGGTACGCATTTCGCCCGGTGCCAGGTAAAAGTATTGTGCGCGGTGCAATTCTTTAAAACAATCAAATGCGCCGGCATACGTTAGACTTTCCAGCGTTTTTTTATTAACAGTTCGCTGGTTGATCCGCTTAATCATATCAAAGATGGAAATGAAATGGCCTTTCTTCTCCCTTTCTTCAATAATACTTTCCACAGCGGCTTCTCCCACGCCTTTTAATCCACCCAGCCCAAAACGAATATCACCTGCTTTATTAACGGCAAATCCTTTTTTCGATTCATTGATATCGGGGCCCAGCACGTTTAATCCCATCCGCTTACATTCTTCCATAAAGAAGGTGATCTTATCAATACTGCCCGCGTTATTCAAAACGGCCGCCATGTATTCGCTTGAGTAATGCGCTTTCAGGTAGGCAGTTTGGTAAGCCACCATAGCGTAACAGGTAGAATGCGATTTATTAAACGCGTATTGCGCAAAAGCTTCCCAGTCTGTCCATATTTTCTCCAGTGTTACTGCCTCATAACCTTTTTGAGTGGCACCTGCAATAAACTGGCTCTTCATTTTATCAAGCACCGACTTCTGCTTTTTACCCATGGCTTTTCGCAATACATCCGCGTCTCCCTTGCTGAAACCACCCAGGCTTTGCGCCAATAACATCACCTGCTCCTGGTA
>JAYSWW010000284.1:0-4123 GCA_043717805.1 Ferruginibacter sp. | reverse complement strand
ACCTACGCCAGTTTTTAGTTTTAGTAATTCTTATATTTCCCTTTACTCTTCCTGATATTAACAGCAACCACTTTGTATTCCGGGCACATAGCTTCACTGTCGCTGATACTGGAAGTAAGGTCATTCATCTTTACATCTGGGAAATGAAAGGTTGAGGAAAGAACGCCGGCCTTCACTTCATCTGTAATATGTGCTTTAACATCGATCTTGCCACGTGCTGATATGACACAAACCATTTCTCCTTCAGAAATTAAATGGCTTGATGCATCAGCAGGGTTGATCATCAGCACATCATCGGTAATAATATCTACATTGCCTGTACGGCGTGTCATCGTTCCGCAATTGTAATGTTCCAGTTCACGGTTTGTGGTGAGTATGTAAGGAAATTCTTTTCCATGATCAATGATCTCTTCCGATTCCTTAAAAGTAGCCACCTGGAATTTTCCTTTGCCCCGCTTAAATGTTTCCAGGTGCAGTATCTCGGTATCTGTTCCATCGGGTAAAACCGGCCATTGCTTACCGTTATCTCCCAGTTCATCCCATTTAACACCGGCAAAGAACGGTACGATCTGTGATATTTCTTCCAGCATCGTTTTAGGATCATAATCGGGTTGATTATATCCCATCCTGTTCATGATATCTACAATGATCTGCCCGTCGGACTTTGTACCTTCAATAGGTTCAACTACTTTTTGTACCCGTTGGATACGGCGTTCTCCGTTTGTAAAGGTTCCGCTCTTTTCTAAAAAAGACGCAGCAGGCAAAACAACATGTGCCATCTTTGCTGTTTCTGTCATGAATATTTCCTGCACGATCAAGAGGTCGAGTTTACTTAAAGCTGCTTTCACATGCTGTGTATTGGGATCGGTCTGAACATTGTCTTCTCCCATCAGCCAAAGCGCTTTTAATTTCCCCTGCAAGGCGGCATCATACATCTGTGGAATTTTATAACCCACATGCAAGGGAAGTTTTGCATGATAAAAATCTTCATACAAATGATGATATTCAGCATTGGTAATATCAAGATATCCTGCACCCTGGTGAGGCTGGCAGCCCATGTCTGCAGCACCCTGTACATTGTTTTGTCCGCGTAACGGGTTTACCCCTACTCCACGCCTGCCGATATTCCCGGTGATCATAGCCAGGTCAGCTATCAACATAACGGTATAGGTTCCCTGCGAATGCTCGGTAACACCCAACCCGTGAAAAGACATGGCATTAGGGGCATTGGCATAAGCCATCGCTGCAGCACGTGCCATTTCTTTATCAACACCGCTGAACTTTTCCAACTCATCTATATCCATTTTCATCACATGGTTCCTTATCTCTTCATAACCCTCTGTCCGCGTTTCAATGAATTGTTTGTCTTCCAGTCCTTCTTTAATGATATAATACAACAACATATTCATAACGGCAACATTGGTGCCCGGACGAAGTTGTAAATGATAGGTTGCATACCTCGCCAGTTCTGTTTTCCGGGGATCAATGACAATAGAAATGCCTTTCATGGCAAATTGTTTCATTTTGGCTCCTGTAACCGGGTGCGCATCTGTTGGATTGGCACCGATGACCATGATGCAATCGGTATATTTCAGATCTGCCACCGAATTGGTTGCGGCACCGGTACCGAATACTCGCTGCATACCCAATGCTGTAGGTGAATGACAAACACGGGCGCAACTGTCAATATTATTGGTTCCTATAACAGCCCGGATGAATTTCTGCATCAGGTAATTTTCTTCATTCGTACATCGGGCTGATGAAATACCGGCGATATAATCGGGGCCAAAATCATTTTTTATTTGTGTAAGTTGTTTTGCAATAAATTCATATGCTTCTTCCCAGGTTGCCGGAACCAGTTCTCCGTTTTTTCTGATCAATGGAGTGCGCAAACGATCGGGATGATTGTAAAATGAAAATGCAAAACGGCCTTTCAGGCAGGTATGCCCCTGGTTTACTTCGGCATCCATAGGCGCCTGAATAGATTTTACTTTACCGTTCAGCACAGCTACATCCAGGTTACAACCCACACCACAATAGGTGCAAATGGTTCTTACTTTTTTATCAGCAACAACCGATTTGGATTCAAAAACATCAGAGATAGCCGATGTGGGACAAGCCTGCGCACAGGCACCACAACTCACACAATCAGATCCAAAAAAGGATTCGTTGAAACTTTTAACAATATGGCTGTCGAAACCCCTGCCAGCCATGCTCAATACAAATTCTCCCTGAACTTCATCACAGGCCCGCACACATCGGAAGCAATTGATACATTTGGAAAAGTCGGATGTCATGTAAGGGTGACTGTGATCTTTCTTTGTATCCAGGTGATTTTTTCCCGCCGGGTAACGTACATCTCTTATGCCTACTTTAGAGGCAACTGTTTGGAGTTCACAATTGTTATTCACTTCACAGGTAAGGCAATCCAGTGGATGGTCGGTGAGAACGAGTTCAATGATATTTCGGCGCAATCTTGTGATACGTTCACTATCGGTATAAATAAAGGAATTTGGCATAACCGGTGTATGACAGGATGCCTGTGTCCTTGTAGGCCCGTCTTTTACCAGTGCAACATCAACACTGCAAACCCTGCAGGAACCAAAGGGTTCGAGGTTGGGTGCATCGCATAATGTAGGTACCAGTTCTTTTCCAAGGTGCCTTCTGACAAATTGTAAAATGGTATCAGCATCGGAAAACGGAAACAATTGATCATTTATGTATGCGGTTTTTAACATGGTCTTTATAGATTGATCATTTAAGAAGCAATAGAAGAAGTTGCAGTAGCAGTTGCAGTTATGGCAGTTTGAAAATTTGTTATTGCCATTAACTTTTGATTGTGAATTTTTCAGGATTCATTGCCATCCCTCCGAGCATTCTGCCAACTTCAAGATATTGTTCATGTAATTCTTTATGCTTTTCTAGCGTAATATATTTACAATCCCTGGAAAAATCAAGCCACACCATTGTTTCACTGCATTCGCCGTCAGCATCTGTCATTTTACTGGAAAAATGTTTTGGGTATTTTCTTTTTCGATATCCCTCTCCAATATTTGCACAGACTGAACGGGATGACCTCCTTATCTGGTCTGATAGTGAATAAGTCTCCTCTTTTGGAAATAATTTTGTTAGAAAATATATTTCCATTGCAAGTTTATAAGCAAGTATATATACTTTCAAACTTTTAAATCCTTCATTCATATTTTTGTATTTAAACTTTCTCTCACTGAAACTGCTACTGCTACTGCCACTGCCACTGCAACTGCCACTGCCACTACTCACTAAAATACGCTCCTAATTCTTCCTCAAAATACTGCAACGCATTCTTAACCGGAAGCGGAAGCCCACCTCCCAATGCACACAATGAGCCTGATTCCAAAGTTTCCAGGAGGTCATTCATTAATTCTCTATCAATTTTATAATTTTCCGTTTGAGCTTTTTCAAGCATTTCATATCCCCTGGTAGAACCAAGTCTGCATGGGAAACACTTTCCACAACTCTCATGTGCCGTGAACCTGAACAAATGTTCAAGATATTTTATCAGCGGGTAATCCTCAGGAATACAAACAATGGAAGCATGGCCCAGTAAAAAACCTGCTGCTGCAAATGAATCAAAATCAACCGTAAGATCATTTATTTTATGTACCGGTACCAATCCGCCAAGTGGCCCGCCGATGTGCATGGCTTTGACCGGCTTTCGAAAACCACCACCCAGTTCATTGATAACAATACTCAAAGCTGTTCCCATATCAACTTCGTATATACCCGGGCGTTTGAAATAACCATCCAGCGAAATCAATTTTGTACCGGTGGATTTTGCCGTACCAATTGAAGCAAATGCCTTTCCTCCATGCCGCATGATATAAGGAAGGTTGGCCAGTGTTTCAACATTATTGACAACCGTTGGCATGTTGAATAATCCTTGTTGTGTTGGGTATGGCGGACGCACCCGCACTTCGGGGCGTTGCCCTTCAATGGAAGACAGCAATGCTGTTTCTTCACCGCAGATATAGGCACCCTGAGCTTTGATCACTTTAAAATCAAATGAGAAACCGGAGCCATTGATATTCTCACCAATGAGTTTTTCCTTTCTTAATAATTCAATGCATGATTGAATGTTCTC
>JAYSWW010000283.1:0-1581 GCA_043717805.1 Ferruginibacter sp. | reverse complement strand
AATCCTTTGATGTGGCTTTTGATACTGTCGGGGGTACCCATCCAGTGATCAGAACTAAACTGAAGCATCAGGTGGTCGCCGGAGCGGCTGAGGATCTCTGAATTCTTTTTTTCTTTTGTTGTTTGTGAAAAGGCAGAAAGGGTTCCGGCCAGTACGAAAATGATCACTAATAATTTTCTCATAATAAAATCTTGTGCGGCAAAAATATATGCCATGGGGTTAATGAAAGGTTAAATGACTTTTTAAAGGAGGTTTCTTTATCTTAAAGACCTTCCGGAATAAAGCATTTTACTTTGTTTGCCACTTTTTTTAAACTTAAATGAATGTTTCAAAATTTCAAGGCTGCGAAGATAACTTTTTTTATGGATTGGGCGAACCGGCGGTTTGACTGTCATACAGAAAGCAAATATGACCGGATTGATCATTAATCAATATCTGATCATTCAAATCCTGTAAGTGTATTCAGATCCCTTTGCAGCCAGTTTTCTTTTGGGTAAGCTGAATGGCGGCTGATCGTATGGATTGAATATGCCTGGCGCGACCTTCCGCTTGTATTTGGTAAACTATAATGCGGAAGCAATCCTTGCAATACTATGCAGGTGCCTTTTTTTACTTCCAGTGGGATCATCCCTTCTGTCGTGTATGGCTCAGCGTTGAGTACAACGAGTTCAGTACCGGAATTTTCTTTCCTGCGAAACAATGAACGTAAGGAGGTTTGGTACCCACCAGGCATAGCCCAAAGGCAACCATTTTCTTTTGAAGCATCTTCCAAAGCAAACCAGAAGCCTATACAGGAGTCGGGTTCGGTATAAAGAAAAGATGAATCCTGGTGTATGTCAACCACGCCGCCGATCTTTGCGTGCTTTAATATAAGCATACTCTGAATGATCAGCCAGTTATCCAGTTCCAGTTCATGCGCCAGCTTTTTCATTTGATTTGAACGGGAGAAACTGTTAAAAACCGGGTCAAGGTCATGCAAGGCATGGCCGATCTTATTGAGGGAATGGAAGAGATCGTTTTTTAATTTTCCCGCAGCATCAAATGCATCTTTTTCAAAAAAGAAAGAGATCTTATCACCCGAGTTGAGAAAATAATCATCTGATGTTTTTGCCTGGTCTGTAGTTTGAAAAACAGAAGGGTGGCCATCAAAGTTAAAGCCGGCAGCCAGCTCTTCCCCACGCTTCATCAGTGCATCACATTCAGCAGCTGTATTGAATCCTTCAAGCACAAGAAAGCCATCTTCGCGGAATCGTTGCAGGTTCTTATTCATGTTATTATGAATATTAGTTTGATATGAATGTACTGAAAATAATATTACGGCTGTATTTGTACCAAAGGAAATAAGCTTTGGTATGATTTGTGTTCAAATTGGAGAGCTTATCTGCAACAAAATTATGAAACCGGCCCTTTTAGCTTTACAGCATTCCAATAGACAAAAAAGATATAATACATAAAAAAATTATAATTTTAAGTAAAATCAAATAAAATGAAAACCAGTTTATTTATCTGCAGCCTGTTCTGCTCATACATTGCTGTTGCCCAAAATGTAGGTGTTGGGGTTCCAATACCAACTGAAAAATT
>JAYSWW010000282.1:0-1585 GCA_043717805.1 Ferruginibacter sp. | reverse complement strand
CCAATCATTATTTACCTGGTACTTGCTTTCTGGAGAAATATTCGTAAATATATTTGGGCAGCCAGGAGAAATCCGTGGTATTATTTGTAGCCCCCTTCTGATTCTGCCAGAGGCGGGACCATCTACACACAGCCCTACTGATCGAAAAATTTAGTTATTTCGAATGTTTTTTTCGAAGACTTTTTTATAATTTAAATAGTTGATCCTTAAAAACGATAAAATTCATACTAGCAAAGGATTTGTGGAAAAATACATGAGTAAAGATTTGCAAGAAAATGGCAATTTGCCTTTAAAATCTTGCAAATTTAAATCATGCTTAACAAGCCATTCCACAAAACACAATTAGGGTTTTACAGCACCTTTGAGGAGCAGTTAAACCATCAACATCCGTTGTATGTTTTAGCAGGTAAGATCAACTGGCAATTATTTGATAAAGCTTTTTCCCCACTCTACCATAGTGAAAAGGGTCGGCCCGCCAAACCAATCCGGCTGATGGTATCGTTGCTGATATTAAAGCATATCCGTAATCTTAGTGACGAGAGTGTAGTAGAGCAGTGGAGTGAGAACATCTACTATCAATACATCAGCGGAGAAAAAATGTTTGCTTCTGGTGCTCCGTGTGAAGCATCAGAGTTGGTACACTTCCGCCATCGCATAGGGGAAAAAGGTATTGAGTTAATTTTTCAGGAAAGCATCCGGATAAATGGGGATGACAGCAACGACCCCCATGTAAGTGTGGATACCACGGTACAGGAAAAAAATATTACCTATCCAACAGACGACAAGTTGTATAAAAAGATAATAGAGAAATGTCATCAGATAACCGAACAGGAACAATTACCACTCAGGCAGAGTTACACCCGAACTTTGAAAAAGTTAAGTCTGCAGCAACGCTTTCGCAACCACCCTAAAAATAAATCCAAAGTGCGCAAGGCCGATAAGAAAGTGAAAACAATTGCAGGCAGACTTGTCCGGGAACTGGAGAGGAACCTTGCTGCTAACAGTCGGTATCAAACCGACATTGGGTTGTTTAAAAAAGTATTGGCACAGAAAAAAACAGACAGCAACAAAATTTATTCTCTTCACGAACCTGATGTACAATGCATCTCCAAAGGCAAAGAGCATAAAAAATATGAGTTTGGCAACAAAGTATCTATTGTCCATACACAAAATACCGGTGTAATTGTAGGAGCCATGGGATTCAGGAATGAATATGACGGAAATACCCTGGAGAAAGCATTACAACAAACAACAGAACTTATAGGCCAGGCACCACAAACAGCCACCGTGGACCGGGGTTACAGAGGAAGAAGTCACATAGGAGAAACAGTCATTCAAATACCCAAACCATTTAACGACAAATCAATCAGTAAGTATCAGCAAAGAAAACTCAAGAAATGTTTTGGCCGACGGGCAGCTATTGAGCCGGTTATTAGTCACCTCAAATCCGATTACAGGTTAAACCGCAATTATTACAAAGGAATATTTGGAGATAATATCAATGTGATGCTTAGCGCAACTGCCTTCAACTTCAAAAGAATGATGAATAAGTGGAAATCCGCTTTTTTGGCCTTTTTACAAAAGC
>JAYSWW010000281.1:0-1588 GCA_043717805.1 Ferruginibacter sp. | reverse complement strand
TTCTGGGAATTGGAAAAGTTTTTTTCTGATATAGCCGGTGAAATGTCAAAATAAATTTCACAAAAAAACATTTTACTCTAACACAAAATAAAAGCGTCCCGTTAAAACGGGACACTTTTTTATTTCACCAAAACCAACTATTGCAACATTGGGTTGCAGTAATAAGACCAAATCAAATGGCGGGTTGCTGCATCCGGAGCTTGCCCATCCAAACTTTTTTTCCCTGAATCCTCCGAACCAGGAACATAATTCCAACAAATACGAAAAAGAACGGGCCGGTAAAACCCAGTAAGGCAATGAATTTGGTTCCGTAAAAACTTTCCATCGGCCTTCTCAACCGTTCTGCTATCAGGTACATACTTGGCACCATGATCAGTGTAAGGAAGAAAGCGAGAATAAGGCCGAAGATGATCGTCCAGCTTAACGGACCCCAGAACACCACACTATCACCTCCAAAGAAAATATTGGGGCGCAGATGCTGGAACAATCCCACAAAATCAATATTAAAACCAATGGCTAATGGCAACAGACCTAACATGGTGGCTAATGCAGTTAATAAAACCGGTATGATCCTGATCTTTCCGGCCTGTATCGCTGCTTCTCTTGTCCGCATTCCTCTGCCACGAAGCTCATCAGTAAATTCTATTAAAAGGATTCCGTTCTTTATTACAATACCTGCCAGGCCAACAATACCAACTAGCAACATAATGGTCGCAATGGTCATCCCTGTAACTGCATAACCAAGCAATACACCAATAACGGAAAAGAATATTTCTGTAATTACGATAAACGGCTTGCTCATTGAATTGAACTGCAGCACCAAAATCAAAAAGATCATACCAATAGCAATCATAAATGCTGTACCTAAAAAGGCCTGAGTTTCTTTTTCCTGTTCACTTTGTCCGCTCAGTTTGATGGTAACATCAGCCGGCACTTTCTCCTGTCTTTTAAAATCATCAATTTTTATTTGTAATTCGGAATTTACTTTTCCAACCAAAGTAGGATCCAATACAGCTCCCTGCAACTGTATGGTGCGTTTCACATTCTTTCTTTTTACCGCACCGGTTGTATTGGTATAATCAATAGTTGCCACAGCGCTTAATGGAATGGATTTCACCTGCATGGTATTCATATCCATGAAAGTGATACGCATATTGATGAGGTCGGTAATGTTCTGACGCTGCAGGTCGGAGTAGCGTAATTGAATTTTATATTCATCTTCACCATCTTTTATTTTGCTTACTTCTTTTCCAAACACTGCTGTACGCAATTCCATGCCGATCTGCCCGGTGCTGACGCCTTCAAACATAGCTTTCTGCCTGTCTACTTTGATGCTGATCTCCGGATTACTCAGATCCACATCTGCCTGTAAATTTTCAATGCCAAATACTTTGTTTGTATCTAAATAATTAAACAGTTGTGTGGCAACGGCAGAAATATTTTCAAAATTATCACCGGCCACTTCAATATTCACCGGCGGATCTGTTGGTGGGCCGCCATCTTCCTGCGCCACTTCCACATTGGCACCGGGTATTCCCTGCACAGCTTCTCTTATCGCTTCTTTATAAGGCATGGTGCTTTTGCCATG
>JAYSWW010000029.1:0-6012 GCA_043717805.1 Ferruginibacter sp. | reverse complement strand
AGAAATTCTTATTCAATGCATTGTTGCTTGCACTGGGATTGATATTCCTGATATTGGTGTTACAATTCAATTCCATGAGTAAGCCATTTATCGTATTAACAGAAATTTTCTTTTCCGTCATTGGTGTGTTGCTGGGTTATGCATTTACGGGTATGACCATTGCTACAATCATGCTTGGAGTTGGAATTATTGGTTTGGCAGGTATCGTTATCAAAAACGGGATATTGCTGATAGAGTTTACAGATGAGTTGCGTGGAAGGGGTGTAAAAACACGGGAAGCGGCTATACAAGCAGGTAAGATCCGTATCATCCCTGTGTTACTAACGGCATTGGCTACCATGTTGGGTTTATTGCCATTGGCTGTAGGTTTCAACATTAATTTCGTTTCATTCTTCCAGCACTGGAATCCGCACATTTTCTTTGGTGGTGATAGTGTGGTTTTCTGGGGGCCTTTAAGCTGGACGATCATTTTCGGACTGATATTCGCATTCTTCCTTACACTCATCATGGTGCCAAGTATGTATCTTATTGCTGAAAGGCTGAGAAGACCGATGGAACAGTTCTATGGATCTAAATATATAGCCTTACTGGGTTTTGCAGGACCATTCTTCTTCATATTTGTCGGGATCATGTACCTGGTAAGAAAGATACAGGGCAAAAAAGTGTGGAATGGTTTACTCAAAGAAACAAAAGCATAGAAAAAAAATTTAGTCAATAAAATACATCAATAAATGCCGTTCATATCAATGAGCGGCATTTTAATTTATGAGTAATTTATGGGCAAAAAGAAAAATATATTTACATTCAATGAACCTTTTCTATTATTGATTCGTTAATTAAGATCATGAAAAAGATATTTTTAATACTAGCTGTTGCCTGTTCAGCATTCCAGGCATTCTCCCAGTCGCAGGCCGAGCTGAATGTTTATAACAGGCAACGCAACAAGATCACAAAGAATGGTATGACCGTATTGGGAGGTTGGGCAGCAGCCAATCTAATTTACAGTGCTGTTGCTACCGGGCAAACTACCGGAACAACACGGTATTTTCACCAGATGAATGTTATGTGGGGCGGTATCAACCTGGGGCTTGCAGCATTGGGTTACCTGGGTACAAAAAATAAAGATGGAATGTCACTGGTACAATCATTAAAGCAACAGGCCGGTGTTGAAAAAACATATATGTTAAATGCCGGGCTGGACGTAGCCTATATTGCATCAGGGTTTTACCTCAAAGAAAGGGCAAAGAACAGCATAAAAAACAGGGAGAAATTTAAAGGGTATGGCGAAAGCATCATTTTACAGGGTGCGGCATTGCTGATCCTGGATGGGGTGATGTTTACCATCCACAACAGTCATGGGAAAAAGTTATACAAAATGATCGATAAAGTTCAGATAGGAGCAACCGGTAATGGCATAAGCAT
This sequence comes from Ferruginibacter sp., assembly GCA_043717805.1. GTDB lineage: Bacteria > Bacteroidota > Bacteroidia > Chitinophagales > Chitinophagaceae > Ferruginibacter. The sequence goes on along the minus strand of JAYSWW010000029.1, from coordinate 4,590 downwards.
GCTTGTAAAATTATAGCAGGATAAATAATGATTGAGATTGAACTGCCCGGGTATCATGTCCGGGCAGTTTTGTTGTTGCCACTGATTCACCGATTGTATTCATTTTAATACCCTTTATTCCCGTTCATAAAATACGCGGTGTATAATTATTCAAAAGAATTATTTTGCAAAAAAAAATAACAATGAAAACAAATCATGAGATTGATTACAAAATTTTTGGTGAAGAACTTCAGTTTGTAGAAATAGAACTGGATCCAAACGAAACAGCAATTGCAGAAAGTGGTGCGTTCATGATGATGGATAACGGCATAGAAATGCAAACCATTTTTGGTGATGGCAGTCAGCAACAGGATAGCAGTTTATTGGGAAAGCTATTCAGCGCCGGAAAAAGGCTGCTTGTTGGTGAAAGTTTGTTCATGACCGCTTTTACCAACATAGGCCAGGGTAAAAAAAGAGTCAGTTTTGCAGCTCCATATACAGGTAAGATCATTGTTTTTGACCTCCAGCAATTGGGTGGAAAGATCATTGCACAAAAAGATGCCTTCCTGTGTGCCGCAAAAGGAGTTAGTATTGGCATTGAATTTCAGAAAAGACTGGGTACAGGCATTTTTGGCGGTGAGGGGTTTATCATGGAAAAACTGGAGGGTGACGGCCTGGCATTTGCACATGCAGGTGGTTATGTAATAGAAAGAGAACTGCAAGCCGGGGAAATTTTAAAAGTTGATACAGGATGTGTGGTTGCTTATACTGCGGGCGTAGACTTTGATATTGAATTCATACGTGGTATAAAGAACTGGATGTTTGGAGGCGAGGGTTTGTTTTTTGCCAAACTGCAGGGCCCGGGTAAGGTCTGGTTGCAATCTTTGCCAATAAGCAGGCTTGCCGGCAGGATCATGCAATATGGTAGTTACAAACGCAAAGAGGAAGGCAGTATACTGGGGGGATTGGGAAATTTACTGGATGGAAGGGAATAACATCTTTGGCAAAGTTCCAAACTTTGCCAAAGTTAATTTTTCAAAAAAATATATTTGAAAATCAATTATTAAAGAATTGCCGGGTCAACCACCCGGCTTTTTCTATAAAAAAAATTGGATTTGTAAAATTATTAATCGTATATTTGCGATATAAGATTAAATTGTATGGCCATTCATAAAAAAGAAGAATTCACACAAAAAGAGCAGGACCTTGCAGCATTTGCCAAAGCATTGGCTCATCCAGCCCGTATTTCAATATTAAAATTGCTGGCACAAAAGAACGAATGCATTTGTGGAGAGATCGTTGAAGTTTTGCCGCTGTCACAATCTACCGTATCGCAGCATTTAAAGGAATTAAAAAATGCCGGATTGATTGACGGAGAAACAGATGGCCCCAGGAGTTGCTACTGTATTAACTGGAAAGCCTTTGAAAAATTCTTCGGGGAATTCAATGGCCTGTTTAATAAGCTTAAAATAAAAAATGAAAAAGCCTGTTGCTAAAAGCAGGGTATAAAAAACTTTCAAAAATATTTAATAATCACTCCGGTAAATTTCCATCAGGGGATTGGAGTAAAAAATAAAACCATGAACAACGAAATAGAAATCAAAGAATTGGTTAAGGAAAAATATGCAGCAATTGCTGAACAAAGCCAATCACAAAATGCTGCATCGTGCTGTGGGGCAACATCTTCCTGTTGCGGAGATGAAGTATACAACATCATGGCTGATGATTACAGCAAAATGGACGGATACAACCCTGATGCAGATCTTGGATTGGGTTGTGGGTTGCCAACCGAATTCGCCAGGATAAAAGCCGGAGATACAGTGATTGACCTGGGCAGCGGAGCCGGTAACGATGCTTTTATAGCACGAAGAATTGTTGGTGAAGACGGAAAGGTTCTGGGAATTGATTTTACAGAAGCTATGGTAGCAAAAGCAAGAGCCAATGCGGAAAAACTAAATTTCAACAATGTCGAATTCAGGTTGGGAGATATTGATGACATGCCGGTTACCTCTAATTACGCCGATGTAATTGTAAGCAACTGTGTGTTGAATCTTGTACCCAATAAACACAAAGTGATCAGTGAAATTTTCAGGGTGCTTAAACCTGGTGCACATTTTTCAATTTCTGATATTGTACTGGAAGGTGAATTGCCGGCAAGGTGGAAAGAAGTGGCAGAACTTTATGCAGGCTGTGTTTCGGGAGCTATACAAAAACAGGGTTACCTGGAAATGATCGAAGCGGCCGGTTTTAAAAATGTTAACCTGCAAAAAGATAAACCTATTATTATCCCCGACAATATCCTGGCAAATTATTTAAATGCAGATGAAATACAAACTTATAAAAACGGGGGTACAAAAATCACAAGCATCACCGTGTATGCAGAAAAGCCTGCAAAAGATGAGAGGAATTGTTGTGAACCGGGAAGCGGTTGTTGCTAAAAAACATGCGCTGTTGAATCATCCGTTGGCGCCATATTAAATTTGTGATTATGGAGATTATCGAATTGCTTCCTTTTCATTGGGAATCTGTAAAACAAATCTATTTGGAAGGAATTGCAGCAGGTAATGCAACTTTTCAAACATCCGCTCCTTCCTGGAGTGATTGGGATGAAGCACATGTTAAAAATTCCAGGATCATCGCTGTTGAAGAAAATGAAATACTTGGTTGGGCTGCACTTACGCCTGTATCGGGCCGTTGTGTATATGCAGGTGTGGGTGAAGTAAGCGTTTATGTCAGTAAAAAAGCAAGAGGTAAAGGAGTTGGGAAAAAATTATTACAAGCTTTGATTCAGGAAAGTGAAAAAAATAATTTCTGGACTTTACAGGCCGGCATCTTTCCTGAAAATAATGCCAGTGTAAAAATTCATGTGGAAAGTGGATTTAGAATTATCGGCACAAGGGAAAAGATTGGTCAGTCAAAAGGATTGTGGAGAGATACTTTATTATTAGAAAGAAGAAGTAAAACAGTTGGGGTATGAAAAAGAAAATACTTTTTGTTTGTATCGAAAACAGCAACCGCAGCCAGATGAGCCAGGCATTTGCCAGAATGTTAGGCGGCTCAAAAGTTGAAGCATTTAGTGCAGGCAGCAAACCATCGGGTATTGTAAATCTAAAAGCAATTGCTGCTATGAAAGAACTGGATTACGACTTAAGCAAACATGAAAGTAAGAGCCTGGAAGAAGTAAAAAAGTATGCACCTTTTGATGCTGTGGTTACAATGGGTTGCGGTGATGCATGTCCGTGGATGCCTGCAAAGAAATTTGTTGACTGGGAAATACCCGATCCGAAAAATATGCTGCCGGCAGAATTTAATAAAGTGAGGGATCTTATCAGGAACAAAGTAAATGACCTGCTAAAAAAGTTATAAGAATTGAAATCATCTAAAATGCAGTAAAGAAGAATTTAGATTGATATCTCAAAGTTCACATTACTTTTTATTTCTAAACCAACTAAACTTTTCTAAACAGTAACTGGTAGAAATTACTTTTAGAATCAATCTATTTTCTGCCACTTACCTTTGAAAGCAAACGAAGGATTTCAAGGTATAGCCATACAATTGTTACAAGCAAACCAAAAGCGCCATACCATTCCATGTATTTTGGAGCACCCATTTCTGCTCCCTTTTCTATCATATCAAAATCCAGGATCAGATTAAGCGCTGCAATGGAAACAACAAACAATGAAAAAAGGATTCCAAAAGTGCTTCCTTCATGCAGGAAAGGCATGTTATCAAAACCAAACATTCGCATCAGCATTACCAGTACATAAAAAATTGCAATGCCAGCGGTTGCAGTTATAACTATGGATTTGAACTTTTCAGTTGCTTTGATGATGCGGAAACTATATAACAGGTACATGGCGATTGCAACACCAAAGGTCAGTCCCACTGCATTCATAATAAGGTTGGGTGCTTTTTCAGCAAATGCATTGTTATACATCGATGATATAGCTCCTACAAACAATCCTTCCAGCAATGCATACAATGGAGCCAGGTATGGAGCCCATTCCTTTTTAAACACCAGTACAACAGCTACCAGCAAGCCGCCCAGTGCGCCCGTCCACATCAATGGCACTACATTGCCACCGTCGGCAAATTCTTTCCAGGAATAAAAAGATGTTCCCAATACCATTAAAAATAAAAACCCGAACTTATTCAGCGTTCCCTTCAGTGTCATGGCATTTTCATGTGTAATTACATCAGCCAGAATGGTATCACGGAATTTATTTTCTGACAGAGTTGGATTACCTGATTTGAATAAAGACATAATACAAATTTTTAGAGGTTAAAATTAGAATATATTTTGATAAATACCTTTCAATTATTTGCTAAGGTTTTGCTATAAAGGGTCGTTTTACCGGGTAATAAAAAAAGTATGCTGTTTTATAATTGTGCTCTTTCCAACTTTCTTACTTAATCTTATCTTTGCGGCATGGAAAATTTGCTGGCACAGATAGAAAAAAATAAAAATGAGATCAGTGAAACTATTGTTACAAACAAAGAAGAACTGGAAACTTTCAGGATAAAATACCTTGGAACAAAAGGCCTGGTTAAAACGATCATGGGGGAAATGAAAACTGTTGCACCGGAAAAAAAACGGGAAGCCGGACAATT
>JAYSWW010000280.1:0-1588 GCA_043717805.1 Ferruginibacter sp. | reverse complement strand
GGTCCATCATGGTAAATGCAACCACCACCGGTATTTTAAGATCAATGATCTGGGAACAGAATAATAAATTTCTTTTCAGGCTGCTGGCATCTGCTACCAATATGATCATATCCGGCCTTACCGATTCATCCTGAAGTAACAATACTTTGTAAGAAACCCATTCGTCGGAACGCTTGGGATATAAACTATATGTCCCGGGCAGGTCAATAAAGTTGGCTTGCAGGTTTTCTGATATTACACTCTTACCTGTTTTTTTATCAACTGTTACGCCAGGGAAATTACCCACTTTTTGATTCAGCCCGGTAAGTACATTAAACAGAGAGGTTTTACCGCTGTTTGGATTTCCTACCAATGCTATGTTTATTTTTTTTACCACTGTTTAATCAAGTTGCCTGAATGGCGTTGCAAAAGTAATGCTAACATACCTGATGTTCTTACGAATTAAGAAACAAGCCAGCCTGATACTCTTAATGAAATAGTTTTTTGAAAGAGATCCCGTTCGTTAACTTTGTATCTATATCATTTGATTATTATGAAATATATTTTATCGCTGCTGTTAATGTGCAGCCAGTTGACTTTTGCACAAAAAATTTCAAAAGCAGATAAAAAGTCTATTGCCGGTTTAATAACACATATTAATTACCTTGCTAATGACAAGCTGGAAGGCCGAAGAACCGGTTCTGCAGGTGAAAAATTAGCTTATGAATATATCAGTACCCAGTTTAAGAATGCCGGGTTGGTTCCTATGGGGTCTGATGCTGGTTTTTTGCAGGAATTCGAAGTAAACGATGGCAAACAAATCAATGAAGGAACTGTTTTTTCTGTAAACGAACATCCATTGGAAATAAACAAAGATTTTTTTCCCCTTGCATTTTCTGCAAACGGAAATATTCAATGTGAAGTTTACCTCGCATTGAAAGAAAAAGGCGAGGCCTGGTTTTTTGACCTGAATGACCTGTTAAATCAAAACAGCAACAATCCGCACTTTGACCTGCAGGAATCTATTTTTAAAGAAGCGGGGGATGCGGCAAAAAAAGGTGCTACAGGTTTGATCATTTATAACAGTTCTTCTATTGCCGATAATTTGAAGTTCGATGCTAAAGACAAAACCGTTAATTCAACTATGCCCGTTGTTTATCTTAATTACAAAACGAAAACTAAATATCTCGCTGATGAAACCAGTCTACATTCACTCATTTTAAAGGTAAATATTGGAGAAAAAAAACGGTTTGGGCACAACGTGATAGGATACATTAACAACAATGCTGCCACCACCATCATACTTGGCGCTCACTATGATCATTTAGGATATGGCGAAGACCACAATTCTTTGTATGCCGGAACAGAGCCTATGATACACAATGGTGCTGATGACAACGCCAGTGGCACTGCTGCACTTATTGAAATGAGTAAAAAATTCCATTCGTCGAAACTGAAAAAAAACAATTATTTATTCATTGCTTTTTCAGGCGAAGAGCTGGGACTTTTCGGTTCAAAATATTTTACAGATCACCCGTCAGTAAATTTTTCCAATGTAAATTATATGATCAATATGGACATGGTGGGAAGGCTGAACGACAGCACTCAC
>JAYSWW010000279.1:0-1591 GCA_043717805.1 Ferruginibacter sp. | reverse complement strand
TTTCTTTGTCATTGGTAAAACTTCCTTCATTGATCTTCAGTCTTTTCATTTCAATTACCCAACCTGAATTGTTCCATTTAAAAGCAGAAATGCCGGGAATTTTTTCTAAAATACTTGAAAGGTCGGGCTGTGCCGGTTTAAGCCCGGCATAATCAGACATTATAAACCTTGGTTCATCCATGTAGATGTCAGTAACAATGACCTGTTTCTTTTTAAAATCAGCTCCCTCCATTTTCAGATCCACTTTTTTTAAAGAGCCAACCATATTTTGGCCGATCCATTTATCGATCTTGTTGAACCTGATATTGGTAAGTTCTACATCTTTGAGGTCAAATTCAAATCCACCGGAATTTCCTTTTGATTTTTTGGCAGGAACGAAATAATCCAACAGGAACTGGTAATTCCAGACTGAATCTGTTCGATTCATATTTACTATTGCATCTTTTAATGAAATATAGTGGAGCGTTACTTTATCCTTGAAAAAAAACCAGTCTGTAAGGTTTACCCTGGCAGCACCGGCATACAGCAAAGTGTCTTTATTCCTGTCTTCCACCATCAATCCTTCAATTGATAATTTATTGAAAAAAGCCAGGTCAACTCTTTTAACGGTAACCCTTGCGTGAAGTTTTTCAGAAAGGTTTGATGTGATCTTTTTTACAACCCAGGTTTGTATGGGGGAAAAATGCAACAATCCATATGCCAGCAGTACCAGGAGTAATATTGCCAGGATGATCCGTTTTGATATTTTGAAGAATCTTCGCAGAAAAAATTATTATGCCGTTTATATTTAAAATATGCCGGTTATTTATGCCCGGGATTGCCAATCTGAACTTTTAATGGCAGCTTAACTGTGTTGTTAAGCTGAATTGGCAATATTTGTAAAAATAACCAATCGGGCTATACACGCAAATTCAATGCCTCTTTTTAAGAAAAATTTATTGAATACCGGATTGAGACAGAAAGGAATGCATCAGTATCGTTAAACAGTTGAAATTGATCTCAAAAAAAATTATTTATATGATTTTATATTATAACCCAGGTTCAGGCTGATGGTCCTGTTACGGATGTTCCTTTTATCCCTTTCCTCATTGTTATTGATACTGGCAAAACCATACTGGTAGGCCAGTTCGATAAAAAGCTTGTTAAAATGATAACCAATGCTGGTGTGAAGGCCAAGGTCGAATAATCCATAATCTTTGGAAGTAGTGAAGTTCATTTTTGCAGAACTGGTAACGCCGCCTGTCGTTGTTTTTTCAGTTCCTGCGATGGCCAAACCGGCTAAAGGTCCTGCTCCAATTACAAGGCTGTTGTTTTTACCGGTCATAAAATCCAGGCTTAAAACAGGGACAATGTCAATATAATGTATAAAATTCTGTGTTTTGTCCCCTGAATTGTTCCCCGATTTTATAATAAACCCCCTGGTACTGTAAGCAACGTATGGAGAAAAATGAAGTGGGCCGTCAAAAGCTGTTTTTAACTGGATTGCGAAGTTTGCCCCAGGTACAAATCCTGTTGATTGTTTTACATCATTAAAATAAGCCCTTGCGGTAGAATAATTAAAACCTCCTTTTACAGCAATATGGGTTTGAGC
>JAYSWW010000278.1:0-1591 GCA_043717805.1 Ferruginibacter sp. | reverse complement strand
TATAATTCCTGTTACCAAGGTATAGGTTTGAATCCTGCTGCAATGCCAGTGGCTTAATGGCAATGGGCTGGTATGCATAAAACAGGTTTTGAGACGGGATAATATAAGGTCTGACTGAAGTTGCTGAATCTGCGAGTAACTGCGAACCTGAAAAATTTATTTTTACAGCATTTCGCAACACGGGCTTAAAAGCTGAGGTTATATTGATGGTTTGCTTAGTGGTATCACGTTGAGCCATACCCGCCTGGCAAAAGAAGTAACCTGCTGATATTAATAAAATATACTTATACATGCCTGAATTTTTAACGTGTAATGATTTTAAAAGGTTCATATTTTATTAATTACCTATTTTGGAGTTTTGTTTTTCTTCTGCAATTGCCCTGTCAAGTTTTTGTTGAGCTTCGGTTTTTAATTCGGCAATTCCGGAATTCTTTGCAACACTTTCATAAGTTGCTTTTGCATTGAAATAATCTTTTTGCTGCATAAAGATATCACCCAGCAATATGTATGATTTTGTAACCCAAAGATCATAAGAACCGGTTTCCTTAATAACAGTCATCGCAGCTTTTTCAGCAGCGGTTAAATTACCCAGGGTTAAATTACAATTAGCCAATTCATAACGGGCTTCTGCACCCCAGGCTGCTTTATTGATAGCGGCTGCAGACCTGAATGAAGCGATCGCAGCATTGCAGTCATTGGCAACCTGTTGAGATTTACCGAGCACCAGGAATGCAACAGACCTGTCATCGGTACTGATGCCTTTCCTGGTCAACAGTTCCCTGGCTGCTGTATTGGCCTGGCTATAATCTTTCAACAAATAATAACTGCGAACTAGACCACGCAATGCTTCCAGCAGGTTGTCCTGGTTTACTGCATAGCTTCGCAATGATTCAAAATATTTTTTAGCCCTTGGATAGTCTTTTAATTCAAAATAACTGATGCGGGCGGCCTCCAGCGTTGATTTCTCAAAATATTTATTCAGCCCCTTGCCATTTACAAATTCATATCCCATTAATGCATTCTGCCAGTCTTTGTTTTTCTGGTAACATTCACTGCGAAGGTAATTTGCATCAAGGATAAAGGCACCGTCGGGATAACGGCTTATATAATTATTAAAGCCGTTAATAGCTGCTGCACAATCGTTGTTATTGTATTTCAACAATCCCGCTGTATAAGTCAATGAATCTGCTTCACTGACAGAAATATTAATTCCATTCTTACGCATCAGTTCAACATATTCATTTGGCCTTCCCTCTTCGATGTAAATATCTTTGATGATACCAAGTGCTTCATCGGCTTCAGGAGATTGTGGATATTTCTGAATAAGTTCCTGGTAACTTGTCAATGCATCTTTATTGTTATTGCTGTTATAGTAAGCAAGCCCGAGTTTTAAATACGCCCTTGGTTTTAAACCTCCTGCATCTTTTGATGAAATGATATTGTTCAGGTAAGGAATGGCATCTTTAAATTTTTCATCGGCAATGTAAGTCAGTGCGATTTCCATCCCTGCATCCTGTAAAAGGTTTGAACCCGGGTATTGACGGGCAATACTGTTCAGGATCTTTATTTTTTCCGTACTGTTTTTGATACC
>JAYSWW010000277.1:0-4156 GCA_043717805.1 Ferruginibacter sp. | reverse complement strand
CCTCACGACCAGTTGAGCAAAGATGGCGCTGCCAAGATCTTGCTTAAGCCTGCTTCACATGGTACAGGTGTAATTGCCGGAGGCAGCATGCGTGCTGTTCTGGAGTCAGTAGGTTTAACGGATGTATTGGCAAAGAATTTAGGTTCTGCCAATCCGCACAACGTTGTTAAAGCTACTATTAAGGCTTTGGCTACTTTACGTGAACCAATTGCTATTGCAAAAACCCGCAATGTTTCTTTAAAGAAAGTATTTAATGGATAACAATAATGTATGATGTATGATTTATGATGTATGATTTCACATCATAAATCACACATCATAAATCATACATCTTTCAAAATTCGAATAATGAAAAAGATTAAAGTAACCCAGGTAAAAAGTGTGATCGACAGGTCTGAACGCCAAAAGCGTACAATGATCGCATTGGGCTTGAAAAAAATGAATGCTACTGTAGAAGTAGAAGCTACACCACAGATTCTGGGTATGGTAACGAAAGTTCATCACCTGGTGAAAGTGGAAGAACTGTGATTTGAAGATTTGAAAATTTGAAGATGCGTCAATGGGAATGCACTATCAAATTTTTGGGTACTTAATTTACAAATTTACAAATTACCAAATTTTCAAATTAAACAGCGAGGGGTGATACCCCGTAAGTCTAAAATCAAATAAAATGAATTTACACACTCTTAAGCCTGCAAAAGGCGCAACACACAAAGAAAAACGTATAGGCCGTGGTGAGGCAAGCGGTAAAGGCGGAACTTCTACAAAAGGTAATAAAGGGGGTCAAAGCCGTGCCGGTTACAAAAGCAAAAAAGCACATGAAGGAGGCCAGATGCCTATTCAGCGCCGTGTTCCAAAACGCGGGTTTACCAACATCAATCGTGTTGAATACAAGGTTATCAACCTCGGACAAATTGACCATTACGCGGAAAAGTATGGTATCACTGAATTCAATCATACGAATTTATATATCAACAGCCTGATCAGCCAGACAGATAATATCAAGATCCTTGGTAACGGCGAATTGAAAGGTAAGTTTACTTTCAAAGTGAATGCAGCCAGTGAAAAAGCAAAAGCTGCCATTGAAGCCGCTGGCGGTACCATCGAAATAGTGAAATAAATATCCGATATTTACCGGCCCATGCTTAGCTGGGTCTTTTACTTTTTAGCGTACACATTTAAATCGATTAAATTCTGTGAAGAAATTCATAACAACACTGAAAAATATCTGGAGCATTGAAGAGCTGCGTAATAAAATAGTTTTTACTTTATTATTGCTTTTCATTTACCGGCTTGGTTCTTATATCGTATTACCGGGTATTGATCCAAATAAATTAGCAAACCTTCATAACAGCACCAAAACCGGTATGCTTGGTTTATTAGATGCTTTTGTTGGCGGGGCTTTTTCCAAAGCTTCCATTTTTGCATTGGGTATCATGCCATATATATCTGCATCGATCTTTATGCAGTTGATGACCATTTTGGTTCCTCAAATGGCAAAAGTTCAGAAAGAAGGCGACAGCGGCAGAAAGAAGATCAATCAATGGACCCGTTACCTTACCGTTATTGTTACAGCATTCCAGGCTGCGGCATATATTGGTTACCTTAAAAGCCAGGCAAATGAAGCTGCATTGATACCAGCATATGAAAGTTATTTCTGGGTGTCAACGGTTGTAATTCTAACTGTGGGTACATTATTCGTTATGTGGTTGGGTGAAAAAATAACAGATAAAGGGTTGGGTAATGGAACATCTTTGATAATTATGATCGGTATCCTTGCCCGTTTCCCACAGGCTGTAAGCCAGGAATGGGCTGCCAGGATCGCACAAAGAGGTGCAGGTGGATTGTTACTGATGCTGGTGGAAGTTGTATTCCTTATTGGAATTATCATGGGCCTTATATTGCTGGTTCAGGGTACAAGAAAAGTTCCTGTGAATTATGCCAAACAAATTGTAGGAAACCGCCAGGTTGGTGGTGCACGCAATTTTCTACCATTGAAAGTGAACGCCGCCGGAGTTATGCCGATCATATTTGCCCAGGCTATCTTATTCCTGCCAACCGTTTTCTCCGGCTTTACCGGTGAAGGATGGGCGAGGTATTTTACCGATCATACGAACATCGTTTACATGATCGTTTATTCAACCTGTGTGATCGCATTTACATTCTTATATACTGCCCTTATCTTCAATCCAAAGCAAATGGCAGATGAATTGAAAAGGAACAATGGTTTTATTCCGGGTGTAAAACCAGGTCAGCCAACTGCAGATTATATCGGAACGATCATGGACAGGATAACATTCCCCGGTGCTATTTTACTGGCATTTGTCGGAATTTTACCGGGACTTGTTCAATTGGTATTCTCTATGTCGCAGAATTTCGCAACTTTCTTTGGCGGAACATCCCTGTTGATCATGGTTGGTGTTATCCTGGATACACTGCAACAGATCGAAACGCAATTGCTGATGCGCCAGTATGATGGATTGATGTCATCAGGCAGGTTGCAGGGCAGGCAGGCAGTAGCTTCAGGGATGTAATTTTTATTTCCCCGGATGATTATAAAAAATAATAACTTTTAATAACCCTAACGATCACATCGTTGGGGTTTGTTTTAATTTTAAATATTGATGATACAGTATAAGACAAAAGAAGAAATTGAGATCATGCGGGATAGTTGCCTCCTGGTAGGTAAAGCGCATGCTGAAGCTGTTAAGATCATGAAAGCAGGCATTACAAGCATGCAACTAAATAATATTGTGGAAGAATTTATCCTTGATAACGGTGGCATTCCATCCTTTAAGAATTACAATGGATTTCCGTATGCCACCTGTATCTCAATGAATGAGGCTGTGGTACATGGCTTTCCTAAAAATGAACTGATAAGGGAAGGCGATGTCATATCACTGGATATAGGTGTTTATAAAAACGGGTTTCACGGAGACAGCGCTTACACCTATGCGGTAGGTGAGATTAATGATGAAGTAAAACAGTTATTAAAAGTTACGAAGGAATCTTTATACATAGGTATTGAAAAAGCAAGGCACGGCAACAGGATCGGTGATATAGCCAATGCCATACAGGAATATACAGAAAAGAAACATGGATACGGCGTTGTAAGAGAACTGGTAGGCCATGGGCTGGGGAGAAAACTGCATGAAGATCCGCAGGTACCCAACTACGGAAAAAAAGGATCCGGTGCAAAATTAAAAGAAGGAATGGTGCTCGCCATTGAGCCAATGATCAACCTGGGAGTGAAAGATGTGATCCACCTCGATGACGGATGGACCATACTAACAAAAGATCATAAAATTTCAGCACATTTTGAACATGATATTTGTATTACCCGTGCAGAAGCAGATATTCTTTCTTCCTTTGTTGAAATAGAAGGAGCAGAAAAGGCGAATGTGAATTTGAGCTGGAGTTATTGATGTTGTTTGAGGTTTGAGGTTTGAAGTTTGAAGTTTGAGGTTCATAGTTCATAATAAACTTAAGCTTTGTAATTTATATTATAGTTTTTGGTTTTTACTTTTCACTTTTGACTTTCTTATATGTATGGGAAAAAACTTGTAGTTATTGGAGGAGGGGCAGCAGGTTTTTTTTGTGCAGTCAATTCCGCAAGATTAAATCCTGAATTGAAAGTGGTTTTGCTGGAGCGCTCTTCTAAACTATTGAGCAAAGTAAAAGTAAGTGGTGGCGGGAGATGTAATGTTACCCATGCCTGTTTCAGCATCAATGAAATGATCAAAAAATATCCACGTGGTGCTTCTTTTTTGAAAAAAGCTTTTCATCATTTCTTTACAAGCGATACCATTTCCTGGTTCAGCGAACGCGGTGTGATACTAAAGACAGAAGAAGACGGGCGCATGTTTCCTGAAAGCAATTCTTCCCAAACGATCATAGATTGCCTGTTGCAGGAAGCAAATAAATACAAGGTTGAGATATTGATGAATGCATCCGTAAAATCTTTGAATAAAACAGATACAGGGTGGGACCTGCTATTGAGCAATAAAAACATTTCAGCCGATTTTGTTTGTGTTGCCTGTGGGGGCTATTCAAAGTCTGAACAGTTTGACTGGATCAGCAATACAGGGCATACCATCGAAAACCCGGTACCTTCCTTATTTACTTTTAATATTCTGGGAAATAACATCACAGACCT
>JAYSWW010000276.1:0-4157 GCA_043717805.1 Ferruginibacter sp. | reverse complement strand
TAAATTATATAACCATCATTACACCAACAGCTAATTTTACAGTAAGTGATTCCACCGGTACCTGTCCGCCACTGATAGTGTTTTTTACAAATACTTCCCTGAATTATACTTCATATAGCTGGGATTTTGGTGACGGGACCACTTCGCAAAACCCAAATCCTTCACATTTTTATAATGCTCCCGGCACTTATATTGCAGTACTTACCGTAACTGGGCCCGGTGGCTGTACTTCCACAAAACAACAATCGATCTCTTTAAGAGGTCCATTTGGAACCTTTACTTATGGGCCAACAGCCGGATGCCAGCCATTGACGGTTAATTTTGTGGCAGCTACACAAAACAGGGTTTCATTTATTTGGGATTTCAGTGATGGAACCACCATTGCAACAACAGACTCGATCATCTCACACACATATACCATTCCGGGAAGTTATGTTCCCAAAATGATCCTGTTAGATGCAGGCGGATGTACAGTTCCAATTACTGGGCCTGATACGATATACGTCCATTCAGTTTCAGCAGGAATAAGTTTCAATCCACCGATCGTTTGTCTTTCAGCATTTGTACAATTTACCAGTACTTCATCAAGTGATGATGCTATAACATCATATGAATGGGATTTTGATGACGGATCAACTTCTTCATCAATGAATCCGTTGCATCTTTATAACAGCCCCGGTATCTATTATCCATACCTGAAAGTAACCACTTCATATGGATGTACGGATACCTTAAGAAGTGCATTGCCTGTAAAAATCATTGGCCCGCCTCAGGGTATCATTACACAATCATTAAATGGATGCATTCCTGTCAGTATCAATTTCAATGCATCTTTGGCAGTACCAGATACTTCTATAATAACCTGGTTATGGAATTTTGGCAATGGAAATACGTCAACACTTGCCAATCCGCCAACCCAGACATATACAACTGCAGGCACTTACCCTGTCAGTTTACTTGCAACCAACAGCACAGGTTGTGCCGATACTGTTTTTACAAGCATAGAGGCATTCCCGCTACCAAATGTACGTGCTGGATCAGATACGCTGATTTGCTTTGGCACAGGTAAAACCTTACAGGCAACAGGTGCAGATACTTATGTATGGTCACCACCTACCGGTTTAAGTTGTACAAATTGTGCAAACCCGGTCGCAAACCCGGATTCTGTCAAGACTTATACCGTTATCGGAACTTCTGTACAGGGATGTGTTAATTCAGATACAATAACAGTAAAAGTCAAGTATCCGTTTGTAATGAGTAACAGCCCCGGAGACAGCGTTTGTATTGGCAGCTCTATAAGGTTATCTGCTGCGGGCGCATACTCGTATACGTGGAGTCCGGCAACAGGGCTTAACAATCCCAATATTTCCATGCCGGTTGCATCACCGGTTGTTTCAACCAATTATATGGTAATAGGAACAGATGATAAAAACTGTTTCAGGGACACGGCCTATATACCGGTAACTGTTTTTAATATCCCAACTGTTGATGCTGGTCCTGATAGAACTATCAACGTAGGCCAAACCTTAGACCTTGTTCCGGCAATATCTACTGATGTGATCAGCGTTTTATGGAACCCTTCAGGAAGTATTTTCAGGAGTGATTATCCATCGGTTTCTGTAAAGCCAAAAGTTACAACAACCTATACTGTAGAAGTGGCTAATTCGGGTGGGTGTAAATCAAGAGACAACGTTACCATTTATGTAATATGCAATGGTGCCAATGTATTTATTCCAAATACTTTTTCCCCAAATGCAGATGGTAATAATGATATTTTTTATCCAAGAGGGAAAGGAGTTTTCAGCATTAAAACTGCAAAAATATTTAACAGGTGGGGTGAAGTTGTTTATGAGAAAAATGATTTTATGCCCAATGATGCTGCAGCCGGATGGGATGGAACTTTCAAGGGGCAAAAATTAAATGTGGATGTTTATGTGTACCTCATTGAAATATTATGCGACAACAACACACTGTTAACTTATAAAGGTAATGTTGCACTTATAAAATAACTGATCAGAACATTTCTTTATAAAATAACATGAAAAAAAATAAATATTCCTTTTTTTTAAATACAAAAAAATCAAACCTTTTTAATAATAAAATGAACAGTATGAACGTTTAATAATAACACAAGAATTCAAAATACCTCTATCCTAGCCATGAAAACAATTATACACCAATTCCTGGTTGTGACTATGCTTGCATTTTCATTAACAGGAACATCACAGGACATACATTTTTCACAAATTTTTGAAACACCATTGCTTCGCAATCCTGCATTGGCCGGCTTGTTCTCAGGCGATGTAAGGATCCAAACGGTATATCGTTCACAATGGAACAGTGTAACAACAGCATACAGAACAGGTTCTATGAATATCGAATTAAAGAAACATGTTGGAAATTCAGATGATTTTATTACGATCGGTGGACAGGTTTTATATGACAAATCAGGAACTGTAGCATTGACATCAACCCATATTTTACCGGCCCTAAATTATCATAAATCCATGAGCGGAGACAGGAACAGTTACTTATCATTGGGTGTTATGGGAGGCTGGGTACAAAGAAGCATCGACAGAAGCAAGATCACCACCAACAGTCAATACGATGGTTCGCAGTATAATGAGGCATTGTCCAATGGCGAATCTTTTTCAAAATCCTCTTATTCATACCTGGATGGAAGTATTGGCATGAGTTACAACTCACAGCTAGGAAACAATCAGGATAATAATATTTTCTTTGGAATTGCCTATCATCATTTAAACAGGGCTAAAAAAATATCATTCTACAGTGATAATAAATATGAGATGATGGCTAAATGGGTTGGTTCAGCAGCTATCAGAATGAACATGTCTGACAATTCCTTTTTTACTGTGGAAGCAGATTATTCAAAACAGGATATTTATTCTGAAGTTGTAGGAGGTGTATTGTATTCTATAAGACTGGGCGATACAGAAGATCCGAAATACAAAGTACATGCCGGTGCATACATGAGGTGGAAAGACGCTCTGATCCCGGTAGCAAAATTAGAATGTAACCCTATAGCCATTGCTGTTAGTTATGATGTTAATATATCACAATTAAAACCCGCCAGTACCGGGCGTGGAGGTTTTGAAATATCATTGACGTATCAAAAATTTGTTAAACGAGACAACAGCAGCCAGGAAGCGGTCAGGTGTCCAAGATTTTAAAATAAATTAAATGTAATTATTCAGCAGTCCTGTATTTGCTAACATTGAAGATTTTTGTTTTTATGGATTGTTTGGATAAAGGAGGCCCCGCTGCAAAGTGGGGTCTTCCTGATTTAATGAACCACTGTTTAAAAAATAATAACTTTTAATAAAACATTTCTAACCAATATTTGTTAATTACATACTATTTTAATCAATAAAACTCTAAGCATAAGTTTATGGCAATTCAAATTGGGCAAAAAGCACCTTCCTTCAATTTATACGATTCTTCAAAGAACAAAATCAGTTTAAGTGATTTTGAAGGCAAAAAAAACCTTTTACTATTATTCTTTCCATTGGCTTTTACAAGCGTTTGTACCAAAGAATTATGTGGTATCAGGGACAATATTGCCAGGTATGAGAATGAGAAGATACAGGTCTTAGGTATCTCTGTAGATTCTGTATTCACACTGGCAAAGTACAAGGATGACCAACATTTAAATTATCCCCTTTTAAGCGATTTTAATAAGGAAGTTACACGTCTGTATGAAGTGCTGTATCCTTCATTTACTGATATGGGAATGCAGGGGGTGAGTAAAAGATCTGCATTTGTCATTGATAAAGAAGGAGTTGTGCAATATGCAGAAGTGCTGGAAAATGCCGGCCTGATGCCGGATTTTAAGGCAATTGATGAAAAAATTGCCAGTCTGGCTTGAAAAACTTAGAAATCCTGCCATTTATAAAATAATTGGATATTTTTTTTCCAGAATACGCAATAAATAACTTATTTTTAAAATAGAAATTTAAAAAGATATTTATTACTTTTACTTAATTGAAGAAATCTATTTACATATTAATATTACTTATTGGAATAACTTTTACTTCTTTTGCTCAAAATAAACAGGATGCTGACCAGGTTTCCCAGGCAAAGTTGATTAAATTTTATCCAAACCCCGCTTCTGCCGTGATCAATTTCGATTACGTAAG
>JAYSWW010000275.1:0-4158 GCA_043717805.1 Ferruginibacter sp. | reverse complement strand
ATTTTGATTCTTCGCAATTTCCAATACCCGAATTATTACTGGAAGAGATCATAGTTGCATATAAAGAAGGGAAAACGACTTATCCTGCTGCAGAAGGTGAACTGGTACTCAGAAAAGCTGTTTCTGGTTTTATTGAAAAATACCAGGGCGTATCTTATTCGCCACAGGAAATACTCATTTCTGCCGGTGGAAGGCCTCTCATTTATGCTATTTACAGGACCATAGTTGACAAAGGCGATAAGGTTATTTACCCGGTTCCAAGCTGGAACAACAATCATTATATACACTTTACTGAAGGTGAACATGTAGTGATAGAATCAACCAAAGAAAATAATTTCATGCCTACTGCGGCACAAATCGAAGCACATATTAAAGGGGCCACTTTATTGGCATTGTGTTCTCCATTAAATCCAACAGGAACTACTTTTAATAAAGAAGAACTTGAAGCAATCTGCGACCTGGTCATCAAAGAAAATGAATCAAGAAAAGATTCTGAGAAAAAACTTTACCTGATGTATGACCAGATTTACTGGACACTCACTTTTGGTGAAACGAAACATTTTAACCCGGTGGCAATGAGGCCGAAGATGAAGGACTACACAATTTTTGTTGACGGTATCAGTAAAGCATTTGCAGCAACGGGTGTAAGGGTTGGCTGGGCAATGGGCCCGGTAGAAGTGATCACAAAAATGCGTTCGATCAACAGCCACATCGGTAGCTGGGCGCCGATGGCAGAACAACATGCTGTTGCAAAATTTTTGCAGCAGGATAATCTTGTACAGGAGTACCTGGCACATTTTAAAAAGGAAGTTGACCTGCGGCTTATAAAAATTTATGAAGGATTTTTACAATTAAAAAAAGAAGGATTTTCAGTTGATGCAATTGTACCACAGGCAGCTATTTATTTAACGGTACAAATAAACCTGGTTGGCAAAAAAACAGCTGATGGAAAATTATTATCGGAACAAACTGATGTTACGGAATATCTTTTAAGTGAAGCAAAACTTGCAATAGTTCCCTTCAGCGCTTTTGGTACGGGTAAAGAAAATAACTGGTACAGAATTAGTGTAGGTTGTTGTAAGAAAGAAGAAATTGAAACAGTGATAAAACAATTGAAAGGAGCGTTGCATAAGTTGCAATAAAATTAATTCTTGTTATTCAGGAAGACAAATGCCTGGTCTTTTTTCCTGCGGATGATCTTCTTTATATCCAGGGATTTCTTGCTGATCCTGTATTTATTCAGATCAATGATTTCGTGTGCCTTTACAAAATTATCCAATCGTTCAACGCAAAAAAGCAACTCATGCAGCCATGCAACCTCCTGCTCAATGGCCTGGGGCGTCATTAACTCCTGCTTGAATAATACCAGTAAATCCCGGTTTGCGTTGTTCATAAGAATCAAAAAAATTTTAATTGCTATTTGTAACCAATCATACCTTGTTTATTCGGGCATCCACATTGTCCTTTTTTAGAAGAAGAACAACCGGTAGCGATTAAACAGGCCATTATCAATAACAGCAATGACAGCTTTTTTAAATGTTGCATATATTCAGGTTACCAAATTAAACTATTTTCACAAATAAATATTGCCCTCTTTAAATGAATGTGGAAAAGATTAACAAAAGAAGTCATAAGCTCCGTGTATTGGTTGCCCCACTGGACTGGGGCCTTGGCCATGCTACTCGTTGTATTCCAATCATTAATGTGTTAAATGAACACAATATTGAGGTCATAATTGCTGCGGAAGGGCTTGTAGCCAAATTACTACAAAATGAATACCCTGACCTGGCATTTTTGCCCTTAACCGGTTACAGGATAAAATACAGCCGCCGGAACCATTTTTTTTTTCTTAAAATGATGCTGCAGTTTCCACGTGTTTTAGCCACTGTATTTCATGAAAAAAAATGGTTGAAAAAAATGATCAGCCTTCACAGGATTGATGCCGTGATATCTGACAACCGGTTTGGGTTACATCATGCAAATACCCCATGCATTTACGTTACTCACCAGCTTTTCATTCAAACCGGGAACCGGTTTTTGAATAAAATTGCACAAAAGATCAACTATTATTTTATAAATAAATTTGATGAGTGCTGGGTTCCTGATGTTGCCGGGCCGAATAACCTGGCAGGGAAATTATCTCAACCCGACCTTTTTCCTAAAAAACCTGTTAAGTATCTTGGAATTCTTTCAAGATTTAAAAAAGTAACAACATCAAAAAAATATGACCTGATGGTTCTGTTATCCGGCCCCGAACCTCAAAGAACAATTTTTGAAAATGATTTATTGGCCCAATTGAAAAATATTGAAGGGCGCATTGTACTTGTCAGGGGATTGCCTGGCAACGGAAGCAAAATAGATCCTGCAACTAAAAACCTGGCCATTCATGATCATTTGCCTGCAGTTGCACTGAATGAACTATTACAGCAATCAGAAAATATCATTGCCAGGTGCGGTTATTCTACCGTAATGGACCTGCTGACATTGAAACGAAAAGCAATACTGGTACCTACTCCCGGCCAGACTGAACAGGAATACCTTGCAACTTACTTACTGGAAAATAAAATTTTCTTAACATGCCCCCAGGAAAGATTCTCCATAAAACAAATGCTGGAGGAAGCCCGCCATTTTAATTTCACACAAATAAGTGAAACAGAAAGTCCCGGCAACAAAATTATCATTGACTGGATCGGCAGACTTGGTAATCCTACTGGTTTTTTGTGATAAAAATTCCTTTGTCATTCTTATCACTGCTTCCAACCATACTGCCACTGCCTTTTGCATGAATCAGGAATACAGTTTTGCCTGACAGATTTTCTATTTTTTCAATAATGGTTTTAAAACTCAACGGGCCTTCACAAAATACAAGTTGATCCAGTGACTTTTTATTTATGAGCACCTCTATGTTTTCCATTTTTCCAATAGCAATTCCTGTATCATGATCATCAACAGCGAACCGGCCATTGATAACCAGGGGTGTCTTTGAAAATTTCAATAAGTTTACGACTTCATCAAATTGTTGCTGGCCACACAATACAGCCGTTTGTTGAGGTTGTAATTTGGTTGGTTCCCCGGCCAGTAATTTTTTAAAAAAAACAGCGCCCAGAAAGATCAACTTACTGAAAACAATGGATGCTTTCATTAATAAAAGTATTGTTCTATTTGCCTGGTAATGTTTTCTTACAAATAAATTCATTGCTCCATAAAACCTGTTGATGTATTGATAAGAATTTTTGTTTGTACTTTCTCCTTTAAAATGAATGATCGTTGTATCAGCAAAATAATAATTACGGAACCCGGCTTTTTGTATCCGGTAACTTAGATCTATATCTTCTCCGTACATAAAATAATCTTCATCAAATCCCTTTAGCTGATTCAATACGGGCCTGCTTATCATCATAAAAGCCCCTGCCAATACATCCACTTCATTGTTTTGCTTTTCATTTAAGTGCCCGGCATAATATTTTGAAAATATTTTCGACCCCGGGAACAATGTGGCCAGTCCCGTCAATTTATAAAAGGATGCTGCGGGTGACGGGAAAGACCTTTTACTTTCAGGTAAATATTTCCCTGATCCATCAATCATATGAACCCCGATTGCAGCTATGTTGTTATTGGTTTTAAAAAATGAAAGGCATTTTTCAAAACAATCTTCGGGCACTATGGTATCCGGATTTAAAAACAATATGTGATCTCCTTTTGCTTCCCCCAATACACTGTTGTTTGCTTTTGCAAATCCTTCATTTGACTTTTTCCATTTAAAAATAACCCGGGGAAATTTTGATTCCAGGTATTCTTTGCTGCCATCTGATGAATTGTTATCCACCACAAAAATTTCCATGTCAATATTTGCCCCCGCCCTGATAACAGACCAAAGACATTGTTCCAGGAAATATTTTACATTATAGTTTATTATGATAACTGATAAATTCAACCGGTGGTTTATTTGTGTACGAATTACGAGCATTTATCGCACTCATCAAAATATTACACAATCCCGAACATGCAATCGCTTATTGAAAAGGTCTTTATTAATTTTAGTTCCCGAAATTAAATCCGGTATCCAGTATCACTACTGTCCGGTTAAAATATAAATCTTACAAAGAGTATCCATCCATAAAGGGTTTCATTAGACATATTTGCTATTTTTAATTAGCA
>JAYSWW010000274.1:0-4159 GCA_043717805.1 Ferruginibacter sp. | reverse complement strand
AGCTACATCAGATCTGATAAATAAAGGAGTAAATGTTGGATTGCCTTTTTGCGGAACTGCACCTGATTTAGGTGCTTTTGAATATTGCGCCGGGTCATCCTCAACAATTGCCAACGCTGGTGTTGACCAAACAGTTTCACTGCCACAAAATTCAATAACTCTTACGGGAACGGTTACCACATCAGGAACCATAACAGCATGGCAATGGACTAAAATAAGCGGAGGCAATGCTTTGATAAATACTCCTTCAACTCAAACATCAATAGTAACCGGGTTGGTACAGGGAATATATTTATATGAATTAAAAGTAACTGACAACAATGGCAATTCAGATACAGACAGCATCCAGGTAACTGTAAATTCAGCAGTAAACTTGTTGCCAGTGGCTGGTGCAGGAAATGATCAAGTGATAACTTTACCAACCAGTACAACCTCATTAAACGGTAGCGGCACAGATCCCGATGGCACGATCACCGCTTACCTATGGACCAGAATTTCAGGGCCTGCCAGCGTTACAATTGCGAACGCAGCTTCTGCAACAACTTCTGCAACCGGATTGGCCCAGGGTGTTTATAAATTTCAATTAAAAGTTACAGATAACAGCGGCACTACAGATACCGATACCATGCAGGTAACGGTTAATGCTGCAAACACAGCTCCAACTGCAAATGCCGGACTGGATCAAAATATTACTTTACCAACCAATACAGCCTCATTAAACGGTAGCGGCACAGACCCCGATGGCACGATCACCGCTTACCTATGGACCAAAATTTCAGGGCCTGCCAACGGAATAATTGCGAACGCAGCTTCTGCAACAACTTCTGCATCCGGATTGGTTCAGGGTGTTTATAAATTTCAATTAAAAATTACAGATAACAGCGGCGCTACAGATACCGATACAATGCAGGTAACGGTGAATGCAGCGTTAAATCAACTGCCGACTGCCAATGCCGGACTGGATCAAAATATTACTTTACCAACCAATACAGCCTCGTTAAACGGTAGCGGTACAGATCCCGATGGCACGATCACTGCTTACATATGGACCAAAATTTCAGGGCCTGCAAACGGAACAATTTCAAATGCAGCTTCTGCAACAACTTCTGCAACCGGGTTGGTTCAGGGTGTTTATAAATTTCAATTAAAAGTTACCGATAACAGTGGCGCTACAGATACCGATACCATGCAGGTAACGGTGAATGCTGCGTTAAATCAATTGCCGACTGCAAATGCCGGACTGGATCAAAATATTACTTTACCAACAAACAATGTTTCACTCAACGGAAGTGGTACAGATCCCGATGGCACGATCACTGCTTACCTATGGACCAAAATTTCAGGGCCTGCCAGCGGAACAATTTCGAATGCAGTTTCTGCAACAACTTCTTTAACCGGATTGGTGCAGGGTGTTTATAAATTTCAATTAAAAGTTACCGATAACAGCGGCGCTACAGATACCGATAACATGCAGGTAACAGTTAATGCTGCAAACACTGCACCAACTGCCAATGCAGGACTTGATCAAAACATTACTTTACCTACAAACAATGTTTCACTAAACGGAATTGGTACAGATCCTGATGGTACAATTACAGCTTACCGTTGGAGAAAAATATCAGGCCCGGTAATTTTTACGATCACCAACACAACAACTGCAGCTACTACTGTAACAGGATTGGTACAAGGCGTTTATCAATTTGAATTAAGGGTTACAGATAACAACGGTGCAAATGGTTTTGACAGCATCCAGGTAACAGTGAACCCAGCAGTAAATCAGCTACCAACAGCCAATGCAGGATTGGATAAAAATATTACCTTACCAACAAATACAGCTTCATTAAACGGAAGCGGTACCGATCCCGATGGAACGATCACCTCTTACTTATGGACCAAAATTTCAGGGCCTTCCACCGGAACAATTGCGAATGCAGCTTCTGCAACAACTTCTGCAACCGGATTGGTTCAGGGTGTTTATAAATTTCAACTAAAAGTTACCGATAACAGTGGCGCTACAGATACCGATACCATGCAGGTAACGGTGAATGCTGCTCCTAACCAGGTGCCTGTTGCAGAAGCCGGTTTAAACCAATCAATCACTTTACCAACAAACACAGTAACGCTGTTGGGTAGTGGTACAGACCCGGACGGAACAATTACAGCTTATTTATGGACTAAAATATCAGGGCCTTCCAACGGTACAATAACGAATGCAACATCTGCATCCACAACTGTTACGGGAATGGCACAAGGTATATACCAGTTTCAGTTACAGGTTACCGATAACAGCGGTGCTATTGATACAGATGTTATGCAGGTAAATGTGAATGCAGCTCCGCCGCCACCAAACCAGGCCCCAATTGCCAATGCAGGGTCAGATCAAAACATTACTTTACCAACCAATACTATTTCACTCAACGGAATTGGTACCGATCCCGATGGAACAATTACATCTTACCGTTGGAGAAAAATTTCCGGGCCAACAAGTTTTACAATCAATAACACAACAACAGAAGCTACAACTGTAACAGTATTGGTACAAGGCATATATCAATTTGAATTCAGGGTTACAGATAATAACGGTGCAAATGGTTTTGATACCATGCAGGTAACAGTGAACCCCGCAGTAAATCAACTGCCAACTGCCAATGCAGGGATGGATCAGCTTATAACATTACCCACCAACGTAGTTTCTTTGAACGGAAGTGCCACCGATCCCGATGGCACAATCACTACTTTCCTCTGGACCAAAATTTCAGGGCCTTCCAACGGTACAATAACGAATGCAACATCTGCATCTACAACTGTAACAGGAATGGTACAAGGTGTATACCAGTTTCAGTTACAGGTTACCGATAACAACGGTGCTATTGATACAGATGTAATGCAGGTAAATGTAAACGAGGCTCCTCCTGCGCCCAACATGGCTCCGGCGGCCAATGCAGGTACAGATACAGATATATATTTACCTGATAATTCATTGACATTGTCAGGAAGTGGTACAGATCCAGATGGTCAAATTGTAAGTTATAACTGGAGTATAATATCAAATGCTGCGTTTATATTAACGAATTCAAACAGTGCGATTTCGACCCTTTCGAACCTTCAACAAGGCATTTATGAAGCTGTATTAACGGTTACTGATAACAGGGGCGCAATTGACAGAGACACTATAAAAATAACTGTAGGTGCCAGCAGATTGCGGTCAGTAATTGATGATGTTATTATATTAGGCAACCCCGTACAAAATACCTTAACAGCAGAAATTTCATCATCATCCAAAGACAGGTTGTTAAAGATATTGTTGTATAGTATAAATGGGGCAGTTTTGTACGAAAAGAGCATGCGGATGAGTCAAAATGTACAATTAGAAAAAATAGATATGAC
The DNA here is from genome assembly GCA_043717805.1 of Ferruginibacter sp. GTDB lineage: Bacteria > Bacteroidota > Bacteroidia > Chitinophagales > Chitinophagaceae > Ferruginibacter. The sequence goes on along the minus strand of JAYSWW010000274.1, from coordinate 772 downwards.
AAAATTCAGTAAAGGAACCTACATACTCCAGGTTTATTTTGATAAAATCACTCCGGTTACAAAAAAAGCAATAAAATTGTAAAAAATAAGTTTATGAATATGATATAGTGTTAATGCTTGTATTATCACTAATGCTAAGAAAAATATCTCCATTATTAACCCTGATAACATAAATTAGCATTATGCTTTTTAATTCGATAAGCTTTGCAATATTCTTACCGATCGTTTTTTTACTTTATTGGTTTGCAACAAAAGGAGATCTAAGACGGCAAAACATATTATTACTTGTTTCAAGTTATTTTTTCTATGCATGCTGGGACTATAGGTTTTTGTTCCTGCTCGTTTTTTCAACCTTGTTAGATTACTATACGGGGATCAAAATACATGAAGCGAATAATCAAAAAAGGAAAAAGTTCTGGTTGTGGCTTAGCATTTCAGTTAATCTTGGATTTCTGGGTGTTTTTAAATATTACAATTTTTTCGCTTCTTCATTTGCGGACGGACTTTCACTTTTAGGTATTAAAGCGAACCTGGGAACATTACAGGTAATATTGCCTGTGGGCATTTCCTTTTATACTTTTCATGGTTTATCTTATGTACTTGACCTTTATAAAAACAGGATAAAACCAGAGAGAAACTTTATAGACTATTCGGTTTTTGTCAGTTTTTTTCCTTTGCTGGTTGCCGGCCCGATAGAAAGAGCAACGCATCTTTTACCGCAAATCTTAAAAAAAAGAGAATTTGATTTTTCAAAGGCCGTGGATGGCCTACG
>JAYSWW010000273.1:0-4175 GCA_043717805.1 Ferruginibacter sp. | reverse complement strand
ATAAAAGAAGGAAGCCCGGCATGCCTTACCTTATTCAATCCATCATCATCTTTTATTTCCGGTATTGAAAATCCAAAAATCCGGCGGGGAGCAACCGTTAACTGTTCAATAAGTTCATCAATATTCCTGTCAAAACTATTTGCCACGGCAAACAAAGTTTCCAGCCCGATCATCCCGTTCCTGGCATATTCAAATTCGCAGGCCTTGTCATCCCAGTGCTGGGGCAAATGATGCGATGCGAAACAATCAATGGTTCCGTTTTTCAATCCATTTCTCACTGCCAGCATATCTTCCCTTGTTCGCAAAGGCGGGTTCACTTTTAAATTGGTATCATAAGTTGACAGGTCTTCATCACAAAACCAGCAATGATAAGGAGTAGCTGAACTGGAAATATGTAATCCATCATTCTTTGCCCGGCCGATGAGTTCAATTCCTTTTTTTGTTGAAACTCCGGTAATATGAAGTTTGGATTTTGTATACCTGAGTAACTCAATATCACGGGCGATCATAAGTTCTTCTGCAATGGCAGGTTTGCCTGGTAAACCCAGTTGAGTACTTGAAATGCCTTCATTCATCAACCCGTTTTTGCTGATGGTTTTGTCATCCGGTAACTGTATGATCACTCCATCAATTGCAAGCACATATTGCAATGCTTTTAATAATATGCCCGGGCTTTGAATGGAAGCAGTTCCATCACTGAAAGCACAAGCAGTGCTGGCGTGCATATCATACATTTCAGAAAGATCTTTTCCTTCTGCATTCTTTGTAACAGTTCCAATGGGATAAATATTGATATAAAGTGTTGCAGCTTTTTGAACTATATATTCAACCTGTGATTTTGATGAAACAACCGGGTTGGTATTTGGCAGTATCATTACATCAGTAAATCCACCGGCAGCAGCAGCGGCTGCCCCTGTTTCTATGTTTTCCCTGTGTTCAAATCCCGGATCGGCAAAATTTGCGAAAATATCCATCCAGCCAATACTGACATATAGCTGGTCATCAGCGATTATTTCATCGGCATTTTCAGTAATTGTATCTGCAATTTTCTGGATATTTCCATCCTCTATTAAAATATCTTTTACTTGCCCGTGAAAAGGGGAGGAAGAACAGGAGATGTGTGCTTGCTTTATTAAAACCTTCATAATTTATATGAGATTGTGCAAATATCAATAAAAATAATGAAGATTGGCCTGAAAGAGCAAATTATGTCGGAGTTCAGTTTCGGTTGACAATGCTGAATTTACAACTCTAAATGATTGACTGAGACATAAAATTAAACCCAAATAGACATTACTCTATTGTAAATCCCAAATACTTTGACCATAAATGAAAAAAGGAAATAAATATTTTTCTAAATTTTCTTGATTTATCGATCATTCAAAGCAACTTTTAATCCAAATCTATGCGCTTCAATTTAATATTTGCACCGGCGGAAACGATCAATGGGAATTTTTCAACCTGAACATTACTGGATTCCAAACCAAAACCCTTTTCTTCAGAAAGACTTATTTCTTTAAGCCAGAAATGAAGTTTCATCATGATCCTTTCCCAAAAAGGCAGTTCATTGTCCTGGCTTAAGAATTTTTCCAACACAATAAATGTAAAATCTCCAACAACATTTCTTTCCTTCAGGCTTTTATAACGGCTAGTGATGTTGACTTCTTTGTTATTCACCAGGTCTTCAACTACTTTTTTAAACAGTAAATTGATCCTTGGTTGCTCACGGAAACCCAGGCGAAAATCTACCCGGATGATATCATTTGGAATAATATGATCCACTTTGTATTCAGATGTATAAGGATCGTCTAAGGTATCTACGTGTACAAACCAGTAGATGTCGGCACGTTTAGGTTTTCGGCTCAGGATAGAGTACATGATCTTGTGTTCGATCTCCCTGGGATTATCGGCACTGGTTAGATAAACCAGGTGTGTAGCATATTTAGGAATTGTTTTGTCATTGCTAAGTTCCTTCAGTTTAGAAACATAGTTTTCCAATCTTACAAATTCAACATACCGGTTCTTGATCTTACGTGCCTTGTACCAGTTATACATGATAAAGTACAATCCGCCTCCAACAATTAAAGTTACATAACCGCCATGTGGAAATTTATCCATATTGGCCCCTAAAAAACTTAATTCAATTGTAAGGTAAACGGCAAGGTACAATATGACAAATACCGGCCTGACCCTTCTTAAAACAAGAAAATTAGCAAAAAGGATTGAAGTTGCGATCATGCAAAGCGTTATGGCCAAACCATAAGCTGCTTCCATATTTGAAGCCTTTTTAAAGAAAAGCACAATGCCCACACAACCGGCAAACAACAACAGATTGATGGCAGGAATATACAACTGACCTCTTGCTTCTGTTGGATACTTGATCCTCATCCTGGGCCAAAGATTCAAACGGATCGATTCACTTATAAGGGTAAACGAACCTGATATCAGCGCCTGGCTTGCTATGATGGCAGCAATGGTTGCAATGGAAATACCTGCAACCAGGAACCACTCGGGCATCAAGCCATAAAACGGATTGAAACCTTTTTCAATCATCTGTGAAGTTATAAGCTTCCCCCTGTAATTGCTTAGCAACCAGGCTCCTTGTCCGAGGTAATTCAAAATCAGGCATATTTTTACAAAAATCCAGGAATATCGGATATTCCATTTACCGCAATGTCCCAGGTCGGAATAAAGGGCCTCTGCTCCTGTGGTACATAAAAACACGCCACCCAGAATATAAAATCCCTGTTTGTAGGTCATTAACAGGTGAATTGCATAGTAGGGATTGAATGCTTTGAATATTTCCATATCATCTGAAATATGAAAAATACCCAGTGTTGCCAGCATCAGAAACCAGACCAACATGATGGGCCCGAATAAACGCCCGATCGATGCAGTTCCAAATTGCTGAATAAAAAATAAGAATGATAAAATGCCCAGTACAATGTAAATGATCGTTGTCTGGCTGATATCATTCAGAACAGGGATCTGTTTTAAGCCCTCAATGGCAGAAGTTACTGAAATGGGAGGTGTGATCATTCCATCTGCCAGCAATGCAGCCCCACCGATCATTGCAGTGAAGACAAGCCATTTCCTCCTGCGACGCACCAATGCAAAAAGTGAAAATACACCGCCTTCGCCTCTGTTATCGGCCTGTAGTGTGAGTATAACATATTTAATGGTCGTCTGCAGTGTAAGGGTCCAGATAATACAGGATAAAGAACCTATGATCAGATCATCCATGATCATTTTGCCGTTTATAATGGCATTGAGCACATACAATGGAGAAGTTCCGATATCGCCGAAAATGATACCCAATGCAATGAGCAAACCGGCAGTAGAAAGTTTATTATGAGAAGCTGACATTTTTTATTTTAATCCGGCGCAAGTTAATTGAATCCTTTCATGTTTTTAAGAATTTTAATTTAGAAATATTATACTTATTATGCCCAATGGTTCTCTGTATTAAAGTTGGATCGGGGGTAAAATGATAATACAATCAACTGACAGTTTATTACATATATTTAAATGAAGGATTTAACAAGGAGTTTTAATAAGTCCTTTTTGTATTTTTATAATTTTACAATCTTAAAGCTATGCCAAACGACACTTCGCAACACATCTTAAGTACATCAGCAAATCTATTAGGTTTTTGCCTTTTTGGTATTACTTCACTACACATTTCAAATGCAATTGCATCTAGTATCATAGATGAGTTTACATCGGTTATTGCCTTATTGCTGATCTTTTCTTGTTTTTTTTCATTCATTTCTATCAGAACAAAAGATCAACAGAAGGAAAAACGATTTGAAACAATAGCTGATTACTTATTTATTTTATCGCTGATTGGAATACTGGTAATAATTATGTTACTTGTTTTCAATTTTATAAGATAATTATCAGCATAGATTTATTTACATGAGAGATATGTTTTTTTAATTTTTTTTAAGTGCAGGCTTTAAATGTATACAAAATGGGGCATGAAAAAAATCTCTACAAATGTAGAGATTTATCAGTCGGGCGAACAATATTTCCCGCCTTTTGCGGGACGTCCTCACGCCCACAAGACTAGTGCCCCGCTTCAGGCGGGGCTTCCTCTCTCAATAAAAGCCTTAAATGCATTTCCTCCCTTCCAACTTTTTATTTGCTTTTCTCTTTTCAAAGCTTCCGTCCTG
>JAYSWW010000272.1:0-4191 GCA_043717805.1 Ferruginibacter sp. | reverse complement strand
CAGGTTAGAAGGGTATGATTGGCTGCAGGAAAAATCACTGATCAGAAAATTAATAAATGAGTGATCATTTTATTTCAATAAATAGCCAGATACCCGTGATGCGAATTTAACTTTGAAATATTTTTATTTATTATTACTTACAAATTATTGCCATCAGTCGTTTATTTGCATAAAAAAACCTTTCAAATAAATGAAAGGTTTTTTAGAATAGTTATAGAGAAATTATTAATAATCCCTGTTGTAACCGCCGCCGCTTCCGCCGCTGCGTCCACCACCACCGCCATAACCGCCGCCGCCGCTTCTGCCGCCGCCATAGCCGCCACCGCCACTTTTCTTATATCCGCCACCGCCACCACCGCCGCCGAAACTGCGCTTTGGACGATCACCTTCCTGACGTGGTTGTGATTCGTTAACAATTAATTTACGACCCTGTACTTCAGTTTCGTTTAAATTGGAAATAGCAGTACGGGCTGCTTCATCGTCTTCCATTTCAACAAAACCAAAACCTTTACTGCGGCCGTTCATTTTGTCTTTCAGAATTTTTGCACTGGTTACACTACCATATTGTGTAAAAAGATTGCTTAAATCATCGTCGGTCATTGTCCAACTGAGATTTCCTACATAAATGTTCATTGTAAAAAACTTTTAAATAATTAAATAAAATACATAATGACTTAGTTGCTACAATGAACTGAAAACGACTCTCAATTAAGTTAAATCAGCCAACAGTGAAAACTAAAACCATTAAAGCATAAAGATAATGTTTTCCTTTTAAAATAGTAAGAATTATTAAAATAATTCAAATCCTATACAATTAATTGATAATAAGATTATTATGAAATAAATCTGACAGGTTATTATATGAAATTTTAAGAAAAACCGTTCAAAGAATAAGATATATAAGGAAAAAAAAATTTTATTTCCGGTATTTCTTTATCTTCGGAAACACTTATAGTATGTATAAAAAAGCTAACCATATTTGTATTTTTGCTGTTCTTTTACAAAATAACCGGCCTGCACTGAATTTTATTTCAACCACCGGAACCAGAACAACCCGTTAGGGTTGTAAATTTTCATAACAACTATTGGGCAATAAGCTTTTCTCCGGAACCCGGGTTAAGTTTTCATCTATTACAATTGTTTTAAAATATATATTATGCAGATCTTGAAATTTGGAGGTACTTCTGTAGAAAATGCAGCAAACATCAGCAAAGTTGCTGAAATTATTAAAAATGCCTGTGCAAAAGACAAAACAGCTGTTGTGGTTTCAGCCCTGGGTGGTATCACAGATGCTTTGTTGAAAACAGCAACCCTTGCTTCCAATAAAGATGAATCATATAAACCGATGCTCGTGGAAATTGAAAAAAGGCATGTCGATGTGGTAACTGATATTATGCCCTTGGTTCAACAAAGCAATTTGATTGGTCTTGTTAAGAAGTTAATGAATGAAATTGAAGATATCTGTAAAGGTATTTTTTTATTGGGTGAATTATCAGAACGAACCAAAGACAGGGTGATCGGCTATGGTGAATTGTTATCTTCTCAATTACTTTCTTCTAAACTACATTCCATGTCTTTGGAAAATGAATGGAAAGATTCAAGGGAACTCATCAAAACCGATGCAAATTTCGGAAAGGCCGCAGTCAATTTTTTTATTACAAATAATAATATTTACAATTATTTTTCAGCATCAAATAAGAATTTATTTATTTTCCCGGGTTTCATTGCTTCAAATAAAAACAAAGAGACCACAACCCTTGGAAGGGGCGGATCTGATTATACAGGGGCGATCCTTGCTGCCGGTTCAGATGCTTCCGTATTTGAGATTTGGACGGATGTTTCAGGAATGATGACGGCTGACCCAAGACTGGTGAATAACATAAAATTAATTCCACAGCTATCTTACCAGGAAGCAATGGAATTATCGCATTTTGGTGCAAAAGTAATTTACCCTCCTACGATACAACCGGTGATGAGTAAAAATATACCGGTTTGGATAAAAAACAGTTTTGCATCAACCGATAAAGGAACTCTTATTCACAATGAAACTTTCAAAAATGAAAATACTGTTTGTGGCATTTCAAGTATAAACAATATTGCTCTGTTAAGCCTGGAAGGAAGTGGAATGGTGGGCATCCCGGGTTTTTCAAAAAGATTGTTTGAAGCACTGGCAAATGCACAAATCAATGTGATACTGATCACACAAAGCTCATCGGAACATTCCATTTGTGTTGGTATTGAAGGCATAAATGTAAATAAGGCGAAAACTGCTGTTGACAAAGCATTTGAATACGAAATTGCTACCGATATGTTACAGCCTTTGATAGTGGAAGAAGGCTTATCCATTGTAGCTGTTGTTGGTGATAATATGAAAAACCATTCCGGTATCAGTGGAAAAATGTTCAGTGCTTTGGGAAGAAATGGTGTGAATATAAGAGCCATTGCCCAGGGTTCTTCTGAAAGAAATATTTCTACAGTGATCGGAATGGCTGATGTAAAAAAAGCGATCAATGTATTACACGAAGAATTTTTTGAAACAACATTCAAACAAGTCAACCTGTTCATTACCGGTGTAGGAAACGTTGGCAAAAGATTATTGGCCCAATTGCAACAACAACAATCATTCCTGCAAAAAAACCTTTTATTGAATATCAATGTTGTAGGACTGGCCAATAGTAAAAAAATGTTATTCAACGACGAAGGAATAGATCTGAATAAATGGAAAGATCAACTGGATAAAGGGGAGCAAAATGACCTGGCAAAATTTGCAGGAACCATTCTTAATAAAAATCTCCGCAACAGTGTGTTTGTTGATGTAACAGCCGATGATGCTGTGGCAAAAATATATGGAAGTTTATTGCAAAAAAGTATTTCAGTGGTGGCTTGTAATAAAGTTGCAGCTTCATCTGAATATGCTTATTACAAAAAATTAAAAGAGTTGTCAATAGAATACAGTTCACTTTTTCTTTTTGAAACAAATGTTGGAGCAGGCCTGCCAGTGATCGGCACATTGAATGAACTGGTGAGAAGTGGTGATAAAGTAAATAAAATCGAAGCAGTACTGAGCGGCACATTGAATTTTGTATTTAACAATTACAACGGGGAAAGGTCCTTTGCAGAAATTGTAAAACAGGCACAGGACGAAGGATATACAGAACCCGATCCAAGGCTCGACCTGAGTGGAAAAGATGTGATGCGTAAGATCATGATCCTGGCCAGGGAAGCGGGTGCACAGCTTGAAATGGAAGATATCAGTAATGAAACATTCATGCCCGGATCCTGTATGCAGGGAACAGTAGATGATTTTTATATAGCAATGGCAAAAGAAGAAGCTCATTTTAAAAAATTATATCAATCCGCAGATACCGCCGGAAAGAAATTAAAATTTGTTGCCAAATTTGAAAACGGTAAAGCATCTGTCGGATTGCAACACATAGATCCTGCACACGATTTTTATCATTTATACGGGAAAGACAACATCGTTCTGTTTTATACAAACCGGTATGTTGACCAGCCGCTGGTTGTAAAAGGAGCGGGAGCAGGGGCAGAAGTAACGGCTTCCGGTGTATTTGCCGATATCATCCGTGCGGCCAGGATTTAATAACTATCCGTCATTGCGAGGAACGAAGCAATCTGGATAGTCAATAAATAGATTGCTTCACTATGTTCGCAATGACGTATATTTTTATAATGATTCACTAACAAGAACAAGAATTATAAAAAAGCAAATGAAGAGTGTTAAAGTAAGAATTCCGGCTACAATTGCAAACCTTGTTTGTGGGTTTGATATCCTGGGTATGGCTGTTCATGAACCGTATGATGAGATGGAAATGATATTGAGTGATGAGCCGGGCCTGCGAATTCGTCACACCGATGCATTTGGTTTGCCAACTGATTCGTTAAAAAATATTTCAGGTGTTTCATTGCTGGCACTGATGAAGCAATACGGAAAGCCTATTGGCTTTGATCTGACCATACACAAAAATATAAAGCCCGGAAGTGGTTTGGGTTCCAGTGCAGCAGCAGCAGTTGGGTCTGTTTTCGCAGCCAATTATTTATTGAATGATTTTTTTTCGAAAGAAGATTTGCTGGGTTTTGCAATGGAAGGTGAACAACTGGCCTCGGGAGCAAAACATGCGGATAACATTGCACCCTGTTTATATGGTGGTGTTGCATTGATACGTTCCATTG
>JAYSWW010000271.1:0-1621 GCA_043717805.1 Ferruginibacter sp. | reverse complement strand
TAAGAGTACTGGTTGACTGTATAAATTATGCGGCAAATAATTTTCCGATGCAAAAGCTATTGATCCTGGTAATACTAATTTTTTCTACAGTTTCGGCTTATAGCATTCATGCATTGATCAGGAAAAAAATTGATCCCAAAAGGTCTGCCGGAGAATTTATCCTTTTTTTGATATTGCACCTGGCATCGGTTTTTATGATCGCATTTTCAGCCAGTTTTTTAATTTTTAAATGCACTAATTTATTCTTTAAGAAATAACTGGTTATTTTTACCGAATATTACTTTAAATAAAATAAATCGAAACCATGTCATACAACCTGCTAAAAGGAAAGAAAGGAATCATATTTGGCGCACTTGATGAAAGATCAATTGCCTGGATTACTGCAATCAGATGTCATGAAGAAGGTGCGGCCATTGTACTTTCCAATGCACCTGTAGCCATGCGCATGGGCGAAATAAATAAACTGGCCGAAAAAATAGGGGCACCTGTTATCCCATGTGATGTAAGCAATGCAGAAGATGTAGATAATCTGATCACGAAATCCATGGAACATTTTGGCGGTGGGTTTGATTTTATTTTACATTCAATAGGTATGGGAGTTAATGTGCGCAAGGGTAAACATTATACTGAAATTGATTATGGCTTTAATGTTAAAACAAATGATATTTCTTCAGTAAGCCTTCACCGGGTATTGGCAGCCTGTATGAAGAAAGATGCATTGAATGAATGGGGGAGCGTAGTGGCATTGACATATATAGCTGCCCAGCGTGTTTTTCCTGATTACAGTGAGATGGCTGATGCAAAAGCTTTACTTGAAAGTATTGCCCGCAGTTTCGGCTATCACTATGGGGTGAAAAAGCATGTGAGGGTAAATACCATATCGCAATCGCCTACCCGAACAACTGCCGGTAGTGGCGTAAAGGGATTTGACGGATTTATAAACTATGCCGAAAAAATGAGTCCCCTCGGTAATGCCAGTGCAGAAGATTGTGGTAATTATATTGTGATGATGTTCAGCGATATGACTAAAATGGTTACCATGCAAAATCTTTTTCACGACGGAGGATTCTCCTTTACAGGGGTTACACAAGCCGTAATAGAGCAGATGGAGAAATAGAAAACGCCTCATCCCAACCCTTCTCCTAAAGGAGAAGGAGAGCGGATAAGGTTCATTCAATTTGATATTTTGTTGCTAACCCGGGAATATTATTGATCTGCATTCCGGGTAAACTAATAAACTAATAAACTACATGGATTGGACCGAAGTGATCGGCCTTACAGCATCTGCATTGAGCAGTCTTACATTTATGCCACAGGTCTATCGTGCCTGGAAAACCAAAAGGATAGATGATCTCAGTCTTGCCATGATGTTTTTTGTTCTTTTCAGTACCATACTTTGGTTGGTCTATGGAATTGGCAGGGGAACTTTACCCGTTATCATCTGCAATGGAATCATCTTTGTACTCTCACTGATACTTATATATTTTAAAATCAGTTTTAAGAAGAAATAAAAAGAGTTCATTTTATAATGAACGTCATTGCGAGTGCCGTTATTGCAAGTGTCGTCATTGCGAGGAACGAAGCAATCTATTAATATTAGTGTAATAATCAGAAAGATTGC